>DAHXMP010000348.1 GCA_027371665.1 Bacteroidota bacterium
AGATGCCTTAGTTGTATCAGAACATGTTCTATGCCTTGCTGTTAAATTTACTTTACAACCATTACATTGTCCTGTATCACTTGGTACATTGAAAGTATAACGACTAGTCGTCCACGTTGAACTTGTACATATTCCACTACAACTAATAGAATCTGCAAGTATCCTGTCTTGAGATTTGGAATTTTTGTATTGTGCTGAACTTGTGCCGAAGCACATGCAGAGAAGCGTAATTACAAACAAACAGCGAAAAAATGATTTGCTTAACATTTCAGAACTACTTAGATTTCTTTATAAAATTAATTTATTTAAAAAAAGTATCTTCGTTCCTAATGCTCTGCTTACAGTCAAAACTTCTGTTGCTACCTTTGAAATGCCTGTCCTGTTCTAAGTTTTGACTGCCCCTTTTTGAGTGTTAGTCTGAGCGGAGTCGAATACTGAAATCGTTGTAATCACGCAATATCACATTTCGACTTCGCTCAATGTGACATATCCTAAAATTAAACTATGAAAGTATTCTGACATACCAAAATTTTTTTTTGTCTTATTCATATATGCAATGACACATGAAAAAGCAAAAAGTTACAGGGATTTTGAAAATAATTTATTAGAGTGTGTCAGCAGTAACTCCTGAGACGGGGAATTATAACCTTAAAAACCCTAAAAATCCCCCTTTTATTCCCCTTTTTCTAAGGGGGAAAGCTGCACAGACGCTGGAGATTCCTGCTTTCGCAGGAATGACAAACTAAGGCAGATTGAAAATTTTAGTATTGAAAATTTGTTGAAAATTAAAAATTCTAAAATTGAAAATTGTTTTTATTGACAAGGTTGTGTCAGGAGTAACTCCTGACAATTGCGCGATATTTTGCATTCAAAGCTGAATTCAATATTAATGTATCTCCGCTCCGGGAGGCATATCCTCGGTATCGGTAGTGAGTATGCTTAGCTTTCCGTCTTTATCGGATGCGGCGAGTAGCATACCGTAAGAATCCAAGCCCATCAGCTTTGCAGGCTGGAGGTTTGCAAGTATGATTACCGTTTTGCCCGTCAATTGTTCAGGTTCGTAATGCTGGGCTATGCCGGCAATGATTTGCCTTTCGCCTTCGCCGGTGTCCACAAGCAGTTTGAGGAGCTTTTTCGACTTGTGGACTTTCTCCGCTTTCAATACTTTAGCAGTTCGGAGATGTATCCCGGAAAAGTCCTCGATAGAAATTAATTTCTGCACATCTTTAACTTTTTCCTCTATTTTTACACCAAGCTTAGCCTGCTGTACAGAAACTGTTTCGTCTTCAATTTTTGCAAAAAGCAGTTCAGGTTCCTTTAGCTTACTTGCTTCCAAATCTGCGGGCAAAGCGGTTTGTAACCAATAATCTTCGCTCTTATCATCTTTTGGCGAATCGCCAGTTAAATACTCAATGCCAAGAGTGTCAAAAATTTTCGCAGACGCATGAGGAGTAACCGGTGCGAATAATACGGCAAGCGAGCGAACAAGCTGGCAGCAAATATAAATAGTCTTTTCGGCTTTCTCAGGGTCGGTCTTAATCGAATTCCACGGCTCTTCATCGTTGAAATATTTGTTTGCGGCACGTGCAATATTCATCGTCTCACTGACGCCGTCCCTGAAACGGAATCTTTCGTAAAATGCTCCCGCTTCACGATTGCCCTTCCATACTGCATAAATCAGGTTAATATCGTTGTCGTTAAAAATCTTTTTTAATTCTTCGGGCACTCTGCCGAGAAGTTCATTATCACTTATTCCGCTCGATTCAAAATAGCTGATTAAATTTTTCCAGAATAATGTCAGCCATTTGCTGGACTTTGGCAGGTCAGGCACCTTTCCGAAATTTTTGTAAGCAAATTGAAGTGTACGATTCACGAAGTTACCGAAAATCGCAGCGAGTTCATTGTTTGTGCGTGCCTGGAAATCCTTCCATGTAAAATCAGAGTCCTTTGTTTCGGGCAGGTTCATTGCGAGTGTATATCTCAGTGAGTCATTTGCCGTTGGCTCAGGAAAGTCAGCAATAAAATCACGAAGGTCAATGCTCCAGTTGCGGGATTTTGAAAATTTCTGACCTTCGAGATTAAGAAATTCATTTGCAGGGACATTGTCGGGAAGTATGTACCCTTCTCCTTTGCCGTGTAACATTGCAGGGAAAATTAAGGTGTGAAAAACGATATTGTCTTTGCCTATGAATGCAATGTAGCGGGTTTCGGGATCCTGCCACCATTTTTTCCAGCTGTCAGAGCTTCCCTTTCCCTGTTCTGCAAGAATGTTGATTAATTCTTTGGTGGCTGAGATATAGCCGAGGACAGCCTCGAACCAAACGTATAAAACTTTTCCCTTTGCCTTGCCCGGGGGGATATTAGGAATATCGTCAATCATGACTCCCCAGTTCAGGTCCCGTGTAATTGCCCTTTCGTTCAAACCCTGTTTGAGCCAGCTTCGGCTCTGCTGGAGGACATTATCCTTCCAGTCGCCGGCATGGCTTTCGATGTAGGATTCGAGGAAAGACTGGAACATATCGAACCTCATATACCAGTGGGAAGTTCTGCGTACAACCGGGGACTTTCCGGAAACGAGGCTAAGGGGATTCTTCAGCTTTAGCTGGTCATAGTATGCACCGCAGTTGTCGCACTGGTCCCCGCGGGCATGGTCATATCCGCAGTTGGGGCAGGTACCCTCGACATAACGGTCGGGAAGGAACATATTTGCATCCTCGTCATAAAATTGCTCTTCCTCGAGGTCAACCAGGTAGCCTTTTTCCCTGAAATCCCTGAAAAACTCTCTCGCTGTGTCGTGGTGCCCGGGCAGGGAAGTTCTCGAATAAATATCGAAAGACATTCCGAATTTTTCGAATGCCTCCTTGTTGGCTTCATGATATTTATCAATAATTTCCCGGGGACTGACTTTTTCTTTTTCTGCGGCAATTGTAATTGCTACGCCATGTTCATCGGAGCCGCAGACATAAAGGACTTCCTCTCCCTTAAGCCGCAGGTATCGGGCATAGATGTCTGCCGGCAGGTAAGCTCCGGCACAATGCCCGAGGTGAAGATAGCCGTTGGCATAAGGAAGTGCTGAAGTTATCAGGGTTCTCTTCATAATTTTTATTAATTGTTATCAAGCCTAAAGATTACAAAAATAAGACAAATAATCGAGCTAATGAAAAATGAATAAAATTTATGTTTTGAAGAATGAGGCTTTTCGATTCGAGGGAAACGATTTGAAAATTTTTTTTATTAAGTTACGTCAAAAAAAGTAACTAATTAGGATAAATTATGAATATTTCATTCAGTGAACTTATTGATTCTGTGGACGAGATGCCGCTCGATGAACAGGAATTGTTTGCAGAAATCATCAATAGAAGAATCAGCGAACAACGCCGTAATGAAATTATTTAAGATGTTGAGCAGGGAAGAAAAGATTATCGTAAGGGTAAGGTGAAAAGAGGTTCGGTTCAAGACCTTATGAAAGAACTTAAATCATGAATAACATTGCCTGGTCAAGCCAATTCACCCGAAGAGTTAAAAGAGCACTTAAAACAAATCCTGAATTATCAGATTAAATCGAAAATACTATTCAACTGCTGAAACAAGATATTTACGAACCTTCTCTTCACACTCATAAATTAAAAGGAAGCTTATCAGGCTGTTGGTCCTGCTCTGTTGATTATACTCAAAGAATAATTTTTGAAATAAATAAGGATGAACACAACAAAACCGAAATACTGCTTCTATCTTTCGGTTTGCATGATGCAGTATATTTAAGATAAATCAAAAATGCTTTTTAATTCACTCCTTTATAAACTTCTTCGTTTCTTTTCCGATTCGCAGAAAATACAAACCATGCGGAAGCTGTGAAACATTTATTAAAGTACTTCTGCCCTGAAGTTCACCAGACAAAACTTCTATTCCAAGAAGATTTATTATTGCATATTTTGAATTTCTTTCCTCAGCCTGCCGAACAAAAAGCTGTGTGGAGGCGGGATTGGGGGAGAGGGAGATTGATGTTGCATCTGTAATAGTTATCTCACCAACATTTGTATTGTTAAAATCACTAATTTTTGCTTTGAAAACAGACCTGCAGGATACACCTGAATAAACATAATCATCCTTAAAGACAAAGGCTCTTGCAATATTCTCAGCTAATCCATTGTTAACCAATTTCCAACTTTTTCCCAAGTTTGATGAATAATAAACACCACCATAAGTACCCGCAAAAATATTTTGATTATAAGCTCCTAATGACAGGACACTTAAATTTGTTAATCCATTATTAACTGAAGTCCAGTGATTGCCATAGTCAGTAGTTTGATAAATACCTGAATAAGTTCCGGCAAAAACATCATTACCACTTGCCGCTAAAGTTAGAATTTCCGATTGGGGAATACCTTTTGTACACAATAGCCAACTAAATCCATTATCAAATGACCTATATAAACCATTGTCAGCTCCCATAAATATTGTGTTACCGGCAATTGTAAATGATGATATGTAGGTTTCAGGTAATCCCCCTATTAAAGCTTGCCAACTTTTACCTTTATCTAATGAAAAGTACAAACCATGACTATATGTACCAGCTAATATTGTATTATCTTTAATAATTATTGATTTAGTGGAGTTATCATATAAATTAAAAGTTACATTATACCAATTATTCCCATCATCAGAAGAAATATAGATTCCACCACCTGTTGCTGCATAAATATTGTTTTCATCGAATGCAATAGATGATACCATAAGGTCATCCAAAATTTTAATCCAACTATAACCATCGTCAGTTGATTTATAAATACCTGAACCACAATCCAGACCCGCCAAAATATAATTCTTATTTATCCCTAAGGTTAAAATACATGAATAACTTAATCCGTTGCTCAAGGGAATCCAATTATTACCGTTGTCAGTTGATTTATAAACGCCATTAGATCCGGCATATATGTTATCTTTATATGTGGATATTGTGCTAATATTATAATTTTTTAGTCCATTGTTAAGTTGAGCCCAGCTATTTCCATCATTAGTTGAAAATAAAATTCCAATTGAAGTAGCAGCGTAAATGTTATTTTGATTAATAAGTAGTTTATTGATTCTTAAGTTAGAAAATTTTGCAGTAATTAGATTCCAAATATTGCCATTATCTGATGATAGATAAATTCCGTCATCGGTTCCTGCATAAATTTTGTTTTCAATTGAGGCAAATGTTTTTACCCGCTTATAATTTAACCAACTACTATCACTAATCCAATCTTTTCCATCACTTGTCGAAACATATATACCCTTATCAGTTCCGGCATATAATTTATCATTAAAAAATAAGAGAGCATAAATAGAATTACATTTAAAATCATTATAAACCAATTCCCAATTTGTACCGCAATCTTTGGTCAAAAATATTGAACCCTGATATGTGCCGACATATATTTTTTCGTTTTTCATAGTCATTGAACCAATAGATTTATCAGACAAGCCATTGTTTGCTACTGTCCAGGAATCACCACCATCATTTGATAGATAAACTCCCCCAGAGAATGTCCCTGCAATAATATTATTTCCATCAATCAGTATATCAGTGATGCTTTTAAAGTCTAAGCCATTATATATTTCAAACCAATTTTCTCCATCATCTGTAGATTTGAATAATCCTTCATCTGTCATTATAAAAAGAGTATTGCCATTTGGAGTAAATCCATACACACTGCAAGAAACAAACATACCTCTTGTTGCAGGCATCCATTGGGAATAAGATATTTTAAAAAGTGTGATTAAGAACAATAATGTAAGAATCAATATCCTCATAATGAAACTCCTTTTTAAATTCACTTTTTTCAAATTTGTTTCTATTATTATCTAAATGACACATGAACAGCAAAAAGGTCTCAGAATTTTTTCATTTTTTTTGTTATTGGAGAAGTTTTTACTATTATGATTTACACTATCCTGATTCCATATTCCAGGATTTCTGCTACGAAAGGATTGTTCTTGTTGAAATCTTCGGGACGGAATGGATGGGTTTGCAGGTCTGCGCTTGTTTTTATTCTTGGCTTTCCGAGTTTTACATTATCGTAAAATCTGATACCCGTGAAATCATCCGACACGACTGCCAAATCTATGTCGCTCCATTCATGGTTCGTACCTTTAGCATAGCTTCCGAACAGGATTGCCTGCGATATATGTATGTTTTCTTTCAGTGCATCCCGAACGAATTTTTTGATAATTTCAATTATTTTAGGAGGGACTTTAACCATAAAAAATGTTCCTTGATTTTATTTAAGTTTTCCAAAGTAAATTCTTCTGTTGCTAATTTAAATAATTCATTTTTGAATTCGGCATAACGTGCTTCAAGTTGAAAACCGTTAACATAATCGAGAAAAAGTAATTGTTCCTCGTTTAAATTCAAATTGGAGAGTTCGGCTAATTTCCTCAGATTGTGGATTTTTGGCGGGATTTTATTATTTGATGTCTTAACATAAATTGCCTTCAATATTTTTTCCAAAGCTAAATGTCCGACGTATAAACTCCAGATGTATCTTTTTGCAGCAAAAATATCGAATGCCGAATCCATATCATATTCAGATGATTCTACCCAATAACTAATATGTTCATCAATTGTCATTAAATTTAAGTTAATCAATTTTTACGAAAATACTTCAAATTTTAAACAAATATAATATAACGACGCTTTAACAGCAAAAAGGTCTCAGAATTTTTTCATTTTTTTTTGGTATAAATGGCGAGTTTCTTAAATCACCCTTAGTCCCACTTTTTCAAAGTGGGAAAATTAGGAATTTTTTTTCTGTAATTTTTGTGTTGCTGAATACTTGATTTATTAATTTTTTTAATCCCTTATTTCCTTTAGTCTTATCTAACTTCTTTATTTGATTAATCATTGAATTTAAAATTTTTTATTATTATAAACCAAGATTTATTAATTTGCTTAACTATAGTATGACAAAAATCATATTATGTTAATAATTTGATTGTTTGTAAAGAGATAAAGTAGTAATTATGCTAAGCAACTTCGGAATAATTTTGCTTTTTTTTATAATCGGAATCTTGTTTGTTGCCGCAGGATTAATCACGGCGGCAATAATCAGGCCCCACCATCCCAACCCGGTCAAGCTGTCAACTTACGAGTGCGGCGAAGAGCCAATCGGCATTCCGTGGATAAAGTTTAATATAAGATTTTACGTCATTGCTCTCGTGTTCTTATTGTTCGATGTGGAAGTGGTGTTCCTTTTCCCCTGGGCGGTGGTGTTCAGGCAGATGAGCAGGATAGGAAACACGATAGTCTGGTTTGCCTTTATCGAAATGCTCGTATTTGTGGCTGTTCTGTTAGCCGGTTTGGCTTATGTCTGGGTTAAGGGAGATTTGAACTGGGAAAAACCAAAACCATATATACCTAAGCTGAAAGATTTGATTATTACGAAAAAAGGTTGATTGGTTTTTTTACGAATGGAGAATAAATGGGATTATTAAATAAATTAGACGACCCCTACTACGGCGGGGGGATAATATTAGGCACACTCGAAGACGTATTAAACTGGGGGAGGTCGAAGTCAGACTGGTATTTGCAGTTCGGGCTTGCCTGCTGTGCCATCGAGTTTATGGCGGTTAACGCCTCGCATTTCGATTTCATGAGGTTCGGGTGCATACCCCGTACGAGTCCCCGCCAGGCAGATTTTATGATTGTTTCAGGAACTGTAACCATGAAAATGGCTGAGCGTATCAAGACGCTCTACGAGCAGATGGCTGAGCCGAGATATGTCATTTCAATGGGTTCCTGTGCGAATTGCGGAGGCCCCTATTGGGAGCACGGATACCATGTACTCAAGGGAGTTGACAGGGTGATTCCCGTAGATGTTTATGTCCCGGGCTGCCCGCCGAGGCCTGAGGCACTTGAAGAAGGCATGATAAAATTGCAGAAAATGATTAACGAACAAGCCATTTTCAATAAAAGAAAAAGGCTCAGAGAAGCAGAGGAAAAGGAAAAATCCGTTTCCGATGTAGTTTTATCACAAAATTGAGAGATTAAAAAGATTATGATAGAACAGGAAATATATAATAAATTAAAAGAACACTTCGGCGATGCAATTGTCGAATTGAAGGAAGCTCCGCCGTCAGACCCGTTTATACAGGTCAATCCCGAACGATTGCAGGACATTTGCTTGTACCTGCGGGATGAGGGGGATATGCTTTTCGATTATCTCTCCAACCTGAGCGGGATGGATTTAGCGGAAAACCTCGGCGTTGTTTATCATTTATATTCGATGAAATATAAGCATACGATTGTCCTTAAAGTAACAGTCAGCAAGGAAAATCCTAATGTTCCTTCGGTCGAAAGAATCTGGAGAACTGCTGACTGGCACGAACGCGAGGCTTATGATTTGTTCGGCGTTATTTTCGAGGGACATCACAACCTTATTAGGATTCTGAATCCTTACGATTGGGAAGGTTACCCGCTGAGAAAGGATTACAAGACACCCGAAGAGTATCATGGTATAAAAGTGCCGTATTAGTAGGAAACCGATGTTAGGCATTACATTGTGTTTTTTTATTTATGTTAATTTTATATTATAAATTTTAAGAAATAGAATCAATAAATTCTGCAAAAAGTGAATATAAAAATTAAGGTATAAAAAGTGGGCGAATTAAAAAAAGTTGATTTTGAATACAGCCAGCTAAATTCGGAGAGGATGAGGTTGAACGTAGGCCCGCAGCACCCTTCGACGCATGGCGTGCTGAGGCTCGAAGTGGAGCTCGACGGGGAAATCGTTACCGAGGTCGTGCCTCATATCGGCTACCTGCACCGCTGTTTCGAGAAGCATTGCGAAAACATGACTTATCCGCAGGTGATTCCTTACGTTGACCGCATGGATTACATCTGCTCGATGAACAACGAACTTCCTTATGTCATGGGTGTCGAAAAGATGCTTGGAATCGAGGTGCCTGAAAAAGTCGAGTATATCAGGGTGATTTTTTCGGAACTGAACAGGATTGCCAACCACCAGATTGCGATTGCTACATTCGGCTTGGATGCCGGAGCATTTACTCCTTTTCTCTACCTCTTCCGCGACAGGGAATTTATACTGACAATTTTCGAAAAAGCATCCGGAGGACGCCTGCTTTATAATTATTTCTGGGTAGGCGGTTTGGCTCACGACGTTCACCCGACATTCAAAGAAGATATTCGTTGGATTGTCAAGCGTGTCAAGGAAACGAACAAGGAAATAGCAGACCTGCTTTTATATAATAAAATTTTCATCGAAAGAACTGCAAATGTCGGAATTCTTCCTGCCGACGTGGCGATTAACTACGGATGCAGCGGTCCCGTGGCAAGAGGTTCGGGGCTTCCATTTGATTTAAGGAAAGATGCTCCTTATTCGATTTATGACAGGTTCGATTTCAATGTCGTTACGGGAAGAGGCGAAGTCGGCACGGTTGGCGATTGCTGGGACAGGAACATTGTCCGTTTTCATGAAATAGAAGAGAGCTGCCGGATTATCGAGCAGGCTCTCGAACAAATGCCCGACGAAGGCGACGTGAGAGAAAAATTGCCGAAGAAAATCAGGCCTCCCCAGGGAGAAATTTATTCTAAAGCCGAAAACCCGAAAGGCGAGCTTGGATTCTATATCGTTAGTAACGGCAAAGACAAGCCTGAAAGGGTAAAAGGCAGGGGAACGAGCTTCGTTAACCTCAGTGTTCTGCCTGAAATATCAAAGGGCTATTTATTCGCCGACCTGATTATGATTCTCGGCAGCATTGATATCGTTCTCGGTGAAGTTGACAGATAGTAAATAATAAAT
Organism: Bacteroidota bacterium; assembly: GCA_027371665.1. GTDB lineage: Bacteria > Bacteroidota > Ignavibacteria > Kapaibacteriales > UBA2268 > DAHXMP01. Next base: position 9,801 of record DAHXMP010000348.1, read on the forward strand.
AAAAGAGATAATGGGACAGCACATAATAACATTGTATGATTGGCTTGCAAAGCTTTCGAACAGCGATTTGATTGCGGTGATTGTGGTGGCGGTTCTGCCGCTTATATTTCTCGTAGTTTACGCATTAGTCGCAATACTCGGCGAACTGAAAATTTCCGCATTTATACAGGAAAGGCTTGGGCCCATGCGGACGGGTCCCTGGGGAATAATTCAGCCGGTAGCGGAAGTCGTGAAGCTGCTTCAGAAGGAAGACATAACGCCCGAACCGGCAAATAAAACATTATTCAACTTAGCCCCATTCCTGATGTTTACTGCGGCTTATGCTGGATTTGCGGTAATTCCCTTCAGTTCGCATTTTGTCCCTGCGGGCATTAATCTCGGATTGTTCTACATTTTTGCCATAGGTTCGCTCGCAGTGATTGGAATCGTTATGGGCGGCTGGGCATCGAATAATAAATATTCATTGCTTGGTGCCCTGCGTTCGGTATCCCAAATCGTAAGCTACGAAATTCCTGCAGCCATTGTCATATTGACTGTTGTGGTTCTTGCGAACAGCATGAATTTGCAGGTAATCAACGAGAAACAAAGCGGATGGTTCTGGAACTGGTTCGTATTCGGTGGTCCAGGCTCCGCATGGAAAATTCTGGTTATACCCTTTACAGTTGTTATGATGCTCCTTTATCTCGTAGCCTCGCTGGCGGAGACAAACAGGACACCGTTCGACATACCCGAAGGCGAATCCGAACTTGTTGCAGGCTATCACACGGAATACAGCGGGATGAAGTTTGCGATGTTCTTTTTCGCAGAGTATGCTAATATGTTTATCGTTGCCGCATTAGTAACGATTCTGTTTTTCGGAGGCTGGAACTCGCCTTTCGGCAGCTTTATGAGCGGTCCCTTTTGGGGTGTGTTCTGGTTTATTATTAAATCGTTCTTCTTTGTATTCGTACAGATTTGGCTTAGATGGACATTACCGAGGCTGAGAGTTGACCAGTTGATGGGAGTAAGCTGGAAATTCATGGTGCCGATAGCATTCGTGTGTTTCTTTGCAGTCGGGATTTGGGTAATGTTTATGTAATGAAATAAAAGGATTTGAAATCTTTTTTTACGGTTGATTGAGATGAAAACATACTTTAAAAATATATGGCTCGGTGTTTACACCGTTCTGCTCGGAATGAAAATTACATTGGTGCATTTATTTGCAAAAAATGTAACCGTACAATATCCAAACAAACATCCTCTCGAAAAGGCAAGCGGGGACAAGATGCCTCCGAATGCACGCAACAGGCTGTTTGTTGATATGGAACTTTGCAACGGGTGTACCAATTGCGCCCGTGCCTGCCCTGTAAATTGCATCACGGTCGAAACTTTTAAGGCAGTCCCGGGGGATGCACCTCCTCTTAAAACAGGGGAAAAAAGAGGCTTGTGGGTTCCGAGCTTCACGATTGATTTTGCGAAATGCTGCTTCTGCAGTCTCTGCACCGAACCCTGCCCGACCGAAGCAATCAAAATGACGACTGAGTTCGAGTATTCGGTTTACGACAGGCAGGAATTAAAATACCAGTTTGCCAAGATGAAGCCTGAATTAATTAAGGAAAAGAAAGAACTCTATGCCAGTTACCAGGCTGAAAAAGCAAAGAAGGATGCCGAAGCTAAGAAAGCCGCTGAAGCAAAAAAGGCTGAAGAAGGTAAAGTGGAAGAAGGAAAGTAGAAAAAATTTCTCCCTATAATAAAGGGAGATAAAAGAGGGATTTGTCGTTCTTTATATATTTGTTTTTTAAAATCCCCCTTAGTCCCCCTTTTACAAAGGGGGAAATAAAAGTGAAAACGATACTTGAAAATAAATAAATGTTGAGTATATGGATTTAGTTACTATAATTTTTTACATATTTGCCGCAGTGATTGTAATATCCGCTGCCGTTGTGGTCTTCTCAAAAAACATAATGTATTCCGCATTTTCCCTGCTGTTTACATTCTTCGGTGTGGCGGCGGTTTATGTCCTGCTGAATGCCGATTTTCTCGCACTGACACAGATTTTGATATATATTGGCGGCATACTCGTGCTAATAATCTTCGGTGTCATGCTCACGACAAAAATTACGGGTGTTGATATTAAAACCGGAATAACGGGAAAGTTCCAGGTCGGCTTGACAGCTTTTCTGGCGGCGGTATTTTTTATCGTCCTGGCAATTATGTATTCTAAAGTTCAATGGAACGTTAAGTCGGCAAAACCGCTGCAGGATACGATTACCCCGATTGGACATTCGCTTTTGACGGACTACATTCTCGCTTTCGAGGCGGCTTCGGTAGTTCTGTTAATCGCAATTATCGGTGCCGTTATGATAGCACGAAGGAAAAAATCATAGGAAAAAATTTGACAGGAAACTGATATGAATATAGGTTTAACACATTTTTTGATTCTCGGTGCAATAGTTTTTTGCCTGGGTTTATATGGTATAATTACTCGCAAAAATGCCATTATGGTTCTTATGGGCCTTGAACTCGTGCTGAACTCAGCCAATATCAACTTCGTAGCATTTGCGAAGTACGGAGGCATGAACATTGACGGCCAGGTCGCAGCGATTTTCGTCATTTTGCTTGCAGCATGCGAAGCGGCTGTTGCCCTTGCAATTATACTGAACATATACCAGAATTACAAGCATGTGAATGTCGATGAAATAGATAAAATGAAGGAATAAACTTCCGGATGTGCCGGATAAAATTTTAGAAATGAAAATATTTAAAACTAAATAATACATAGTATGACACAGGGAACTTTACTAAATTTAGCGGTAATTATACCATATAAACCCAGGCAAAAAACTATTGCA
>DAHXMP010000350.1 GCA_027371665.1 Bacteroidota bacterium
CAGTCATCTTATGTGTAGAGAAGATGATAATTGTTAATAATTTTGTCCGGAAATTGATGAGAAAATTGTACCTGTTTTTAATTTTTACAGCATTGAACGTAAACTTTTGTTTTGCTTATACTCATCTTGAAGTTCCATTAACAATTCAGGATGAAGCAGGTGGGATCAATAATGTCAGCTTCGGGCTGGATGAAATGGCGACTGACGGCTGGGATTCATTATTGGGAGAATTAAATGCCCCGAGATTTCCTCCTCCGCAAGGACAATTGTTTACCGCTTTTGAGATTTACGATTCTATAAGGTTAAAAGAACTTGCATGGACATACAAGGACTTCAGGCCGATAGTTGATTCTGCACATTTTTTTGTAAAATATTCGCTTATAACTTACAGGGGAGACGGCAATTTACTTATATTTAAATGGAATACATTGCCTGCGTGGATAGACTCTGCAAAAATCACAGACAGAATAGAGGACCTCAACATTGTAGATATTGATTTGTCAGGTTCCAAGCGGATTGATACAGTTACTAACAAATATATTAATGAATTTTATGTCAAGGTCTGGTATAATAATCCGTTGAAAGATGTAAATGAAGGAGATAATGGAACAGGAAAAGCTGTGGTGAATTTGTATCCGAATCCGGCATCCGTTAGTTTCATTATAGAAACGAAGTTTTCAAGCTTCACATATTCAATTTTTTCTGAATTGGGTGAGAAACTAATCCATGGAACATCTGTAAATAACATACAAAATATAAATATTGCATCGTTATCAGAAGGTGTATATTATTGTGTTGTTTATTCCGGCGGACAGAATTATGTGAAGAAGTTTATTAAAATGTAATTTTATTAAAAGCAAGAATTCGGGGGTATTGTATAGTTAATTATGGAACAAAACGATAAAAATAACGAAGAGATAAAGAACAAAAACCAGCCTCATAGAAATATGAGAAGGAACTCACAAGCAAATCAGCAGGGAAAGATGATGCCGATTGTTTCTGTAATAATTCCTTTGCTTAACGAAGAAGAATCATTGCCTGAACTTGCTTTACAGCTTGAAAACGTTCTTAAAAAAGCAGCTCATAATCGTTATGAAGTGATAATGATTGACGATGGTTCAACCGACGAATCATTCAATGTAATTAAACAGATAAACCAGAGGAACAGAAGATTCAGAGGCATAAGATTCAGGAGAAATTACGGTAAATCTGCGGCTCTTTCCGTAGGTTTTTCGATGGCACAGGGAATGGTTGTTATAACAATGGATGCCGATTTGCAGGATGATCCGAATGAGATTCCAAAGTTGATGGCGAAACTCAGGGAAGGATACGATTTGGTGACCGGTTGGAAGAAGAAAAGACATGACCCAATATCAAAAACAATCCCATCCAAATTTTTTAATTTTGTTACGTCTATGACAAGCGGGCTAAAGCTGCATGATTTTAATTGCGGTTTAAAAGCTTTTAAGCGTAACGTGGTAAAGAGTTTGCAGGTATATGGAGAGATGCACAGGTATTTGCCGGCACTGACTCACTGGCAGGGTTTTAAGGTAACGGAAATTCCTGTTACACATCATCCAAGAAGGTATGGTAAGTCGAAATTCGGAATATCAAGATTTATTAAAGGCTTTTTAGATTTGCTGACTATATTATTTACGACGAGGTTTGTAAAAAGGCCATTGCATTTTTTCGGGACATTCGGAGCATTATTTGTATTGATTGGCTTTGGTGTTGATTTATGGCTGACAATAGAATGGTTTATGAAGAAAACGGCATTAAGCAACAGGCCGCTTGCTTTACTCGGAGTGGCTTTGATAATAGTTGGCGTTCAGTTGATTTCAATGGGATTGCTCGGTGAAATGATTGCAAAAAATTCATACGAAAAAGCGAATTATCAAATAGCAGAACGTATATAAGAATAAAGGTAGAAGATGAATCTCAATAATAAAAAACATAATTACAAACTGATGAGTTGTTTTGTAATTTTAATCATTATAACAGCCCTAATGGCCAGTAATAAAGCTTATAGTCAATTCGAAAAAGGATTCAGCATATCAGGCGGACTTTATACGACTACTGTTCTTGGGAATAATCCGGGAATAAAACCTTTTGCAGAACGTGACGCTACAAAGCCTCCATTATTCGGAGGAGGATTCAGCGGCCCACAGCCGGGATTTGAAATCCTGTTTTATTTTCCTGTCGGTAAAAGTGACAGGTTGTCTGTTCCATTCGGTTTTAATTATACCTTTTTTACAGGTTTAGAGAGGATACCACAATCAATTTATGTAACACAAAGGATAGTGCACAGCGTTGATATTGCTACATTGGCACTGGGTATGCAGTATGCTGTTTTAAAGTATGACATTGCAAATGCTAAAATTTACACAGGTGTGAATTTAACGAGTTCGTTTATTTCGAAAAATAATTTTTCAGTAACAACAGAATATAAATTAATTGATTCTACCGAAGTTTTGTCTCAATCCCTTAAAAGTGCGTGCACACGTTTCGGCGGTGAACTGAGTTTGGGAATCGAAGGGGAAATTGCTCCGTCCTGGTTTGTTAACATAAACGGCAGTTTAGGTATTCTTAACCTGTTGGGAAGAGATAACAGCCGCGGGGAACTTCTAACACCGTCAAAAGTAACACCATTCTATACGGAAAATAAAGAGCAATACATATATACATTTCATTATACTTTTTTGGTTCAATACAGGCTATAAGATAAATGGAAGAAACAGGGATGATTTATCATCTTGATTGTAAGTATTTCAGGGGAGAAGTTCCCTGCACACCTCATAAAGAATACAATGTCCATTGTGATGATTGCACCTATTATCAAAGAAAAAAGGGGATAATCCTGATAATAAAATTAGGGGCAATAGGTGATGTTATAAGAACGACACCTTTACTCGAAAGGCTGTGGAAAGACTATCCTGATTTTGAAATTTGGTGGCTTACAAAAAGCCCTGAAATATTACCTTCTGGAATCGAGAGAATTTTAACGTTTGATAATGAATCGCTGCTCGTTTTAAATGCTTCATATTTTCATATTATTATTAACCTGGACAAGGACGCCTATGCCTGCGGACTGACCTCCATTTTACAGGCAGACACAAAAATCGGATTCGGACTTGTAAACGGGAAGCCATCCCCGATTGATGAGAATGCAAGACAGAAATTTCTTACGGGATTATTCGATGATGTCAGTCTGGCTAATCAAAAATCTTATCCGGAGGAGATGTTTGAAATTTGCGGCTGGGAGTACAATGGCGAAGAATACCTGATTAAAGAGCCTGTAAAGAAAAAGTGGAATTTGAAATCCGATGGTAAAAAAATAATAGGGTTAAATACCGGATGCGGAAGCAGATGGATTTCAAGGTTGTGGAAATCCGGTTACTGGATTGAATTAATAGGACTGCTGCAGCTTAATGGGTATTATCCTCTTATTCTCGGCGGGGAACAGGAACATCAGTCAAATGAGAAATTGTCGGCAGCAACCAGGGCCTGTTATAAAGGATACTTTTCGCTGGGTGATTTTGTATCGCTGATGAATGAATGTGATGTAGTGATTACAGCTGTTACTATGGCTCTGCATATTGCCATAGCCCTGAAGAAACAGGTTGTATTATTTAATAATATATTTAATCCCCATGAATTTGAGCTTTATTCGAGGGGTGAGATTTTACAGCCTGAGAAGCCCTGCAAATGTTTCTTTAGCCCGAAATGTAAAAACGACGAATATTTTTGCATGGATACTCTTTACCCCGAAAAAGTTCTGGAAAGCGTGCTCAGACTTACGACAAAATAATTAGTGCTCCATTATTCTAATATCTTCCCTTTACCGAATGAAAAGAGTGAATGAAAATACAGAACTGACTATTGATTCTATTGCATATGAGGGTGTCTCCGTTGCAAGGAGGGATGGCATTGTCTATTTTGTCAGAGGCGGAGTTCCCGGTGATAAAATTATCGCTTCCGTGCTAAAGAAAAAGAGAAGATATTTTGAGGCAAAAATTGATTCGATTATCGAACCATCGGATGACAGGATTGACCCGGTATGTAAGTATTTCGGTGTGTGCGGAGGATGTAACTGGCAGAATCTTAAATATGAACGGCAATTGTTTTGGAAGAAGCAGCATGTGATTGACGCATTTGAAAGAATTGGGAAAATTGAGGCAGGTGAATTTGGTAATACTTTTGAATCTCCCGATATGTATCATTACCGGAATAAGATGGAATTCTCTTTCGGAGCTTCACGCTGGCTCAGCGATGATGAGATAATGAGCGGAAGAGAAATCCCGGGAAAATATTTTGCGTTAGGTTTGCATGTTCCGGAAAGATACGACAAAGTCATGGATATTGATGAATGCTATATTTTCGGTTCTGAAAAGGGTATATATATTCTTAATGAAGTACGAAAAAAAGCATTGGAACTCGATGTCAAACCATGGAATGACAGGCTGAGAACGGGATTCCTTAAGAATCTCATTATTCGTACAAATTCAGCCGGAGATTTGATGTTAATACTTTTGACGAATGAGTTTAAAGTTGAAAATGAAAAGCTTCTTATGAAATGGTTTTTATATGAAATAAATAATAATTTCGGCAATATCAAATCAGTAATTCATGCCGTCAATCCGACTGTGTCCCCGGTTGCTACGGGTGAAATCATAAGTGTAACAGGTGAACAGGAATTAATCGAAGAAATTAACGGGATTAGATTCAGGATATCACCCTTTTCTTTTTTTCAGACCAACCTGAGCCTCATTGATTTGTTTATGAATAAGATAATTGAATATGTACATCCCGAATCATCCGAAATAATATGGGATATGTACTGCGGAACCGGTGCTATTTCCCTTATGGCTTCGAAACATGCAAAAGAAGTTTACGGATTTGAATTGTCTGAGAGTTCGATAACTGATGCGAAAATAAATGCCGGATTAAATAAAATTGAAAATGTCAGCTTTTTCAGCGGAGACCTTCATTCCGGTGAAATAAAAAGTGTTTTTTCTTCAATACCGCGACCGGATAAAATTATTTTGGACCCGCCCCGGGCAGGCATTCATCGGGATTTAATCGAAAAAATACTCGAAATCCTGCCGGAAAGAATTGTATATGTGAGCTGTAACCCGGTAACCCAGGCCCGTGATTGCGGACTTTTTTCCGTGAAATACAGTGTGGATAAAGTTTTACCAATCGATATGTTTCCTCAAACCTATCATGTCGAATCTATCGCTTTATTAAACAGAGTCTAATAAATTCCGTCTTTGATTGAAAACCGGCAGATAAAAAATTATTTTTTTTCGAGCTTCTCGACTTCGGAACGGGCTCTTGCCCTTATGGTGTCCATCATAACAAGAAATTCTTTTGGATTGGATGTATAATGCCGCCAGTCCTCAAAGAAAGACTGCTCGGTATATTTGTGTCTTTTGAAAGCTTTCCTCACTTCCGAATTTGCAACCGCAGTATCGGCGAAACGCTCTCTTGCAACGAGTATTTCCTTATAAGTCTGAATGAATCTTTCTTTTTGTTCTTTGGAATCGGAACAAGAAATAAAAAATAAAAAT
>DAHXMP010000351.1 GCA_027371665.1 Bacteroidota bacterium
TGTGCATATAGCCAATACAGCCCAAATAATAAGCATCCAGGGATTGAGCATCAACGAAACACCTGCCGCCGATGATAATCCGCGTCCTCCCTTGAGTTTCATAAACATACTGTAATTATGCCCTATTATGACACAAACGCCGGCAATAGTTACCATGATAATATCCGCATTCGATAAAAGCCTTGCGAACTGCACGGCAGCAGTTCCTTTCAGGCAGTCGAGAAAAAACACGACGATTCCCACCCACTTTTTTCCCGTTATATCATAGCTGTTCATAGCCCCAATGTTACCTGTTCCTTTCAGACTCAGGTCTTCGCTGAAATAGAACCTAACAATTAAATAAGCCCAGGGAATCGAGCCGATAATATAGGCTGCAAGAGCTATTTCTATTGCCATGATTGTCATTATATTAATCCTTTTTCAAATCAGCTAAAAACTTTTTCAATGTCGAATAAAATAGTACGAGTGGTAAGCCCACAATATTGTAATAACATCCGTTGATATGTTCGACAAAAACCGCACCGAAATCGTCCTGGATACCGTAAGCACCTGCTTTATCCAATGGAGAGCCTGTTTCGGCATATGCCCAGATTTCATCTGCCGCCAATGTCCTGAAAGTAACATTTGTTTTCTGAACAGCAATCGAGCTTCTCCCGGTTTCCGCATCTACGAGGGCAATTCCCGTATAAACAGTATGGGTCTTTCCGTTGAGCATGTTTAACATACGGACAGCGTCCTCCTTATCAACCGGCTTATTCATTATAGTTCCGTCCAGGACGACAATAGTATCCGAGCCGAGAATTATTGCTGGCTTATTAATTTTATGAGCTATAAATTCAGCTTTTTTCAGCGATAAATCCTTTACATGCAATTCAGGGTCAATGCCATCGGTAAAGTCATCTTCGTCAATATCGGCAGGCATAACTTCAAACTCGAATCCAAGCTGTCTGAGAAGTTTCTGCCTCCTCGGCGACTTAGAAGCGAGAATCAAAGGTTTATCGAGATTTATGAGTTTCGCAATTTGGAGCATAATAATTCATTTCAAATAAGTTTTTTTAAGGTTTCAATTGTCAAATCAGCCTTTTTCAATATGTTGTTAAGTGTGCCTTTTCTAATTTCTTTGTGATTGGGAACGATAACGGATACATTTTTTTCAAGATTGTGCATAAAAATATGACTTCCTCTCTGGTGGTCAATAATAAAGCAGAGCGTCTCAAAGCTCTGACCAAATCTTTTCCGGAAAAAGTATTGCTCATATAGCAATTTCAAGGGCTCTGGATTCTCGATTAACACCGGTTTTGATTTGATTTAATTTTTCCAAGCCTTCGAGATAACAAATTATAGCTTCTTTAGCATTCGATAATGCCTCTTCTTCAGTATCGCCCTGTGTGAAGCAACCGTCTAAAGCAGGTACGATAACATTAAAACCGCCTTCATCGGCTTTTTCGAGTATTACATTAAATTTCATATCACACCACAAAATTGTTTACGATATTAAACGGAGTATTACAGGAAAAATTTGAATGTTATTTATATGAGTGAGCCTAATTTCAGAAATAATTATTGTTTATATTCATTCTAATTTATAACTTTGCACATTCGAAAAATCATAAAGGAATTTTATGCTTGTAACTGATATCCTAATTCATCTTGCAAACGTCAGCTACCTGATTGGCTCAAGTTTCAAAAGAATAATCTATCTCAGAGTATTTCTTGTTATCGGGTGCGTTTTCGAAATCCTTTACTTTCTCTTAATATCCCCAAAAGACCTATGGGCAGGAATTCTCTGGGCAGTACTTATTATGCTCCTGAACATTGTAATGATAGGCCTTTTTATTTATGAAAAAGGTACTTTTAATTTATCAAGTGAAGAAAGCTTTTTATTCAATTCAGTCTTTACACAAATGGACAAAGTAAATTTCAAAAAGCTCTTCGCTGCGGGGAACTGGCTTAATATGGAAATCGGGGACATACTTATCTTCGAAAATCAGACAACCGATTCATTAATGCTCCTTTCACAGGGAATTGTCGGTATTTATGTTGCCGATAAACAGGTAGCAGTTCTGCATTCGGGAAGTTTCGTCGGTGAAATGAGTTTCCTTTCAGGTGGAGTAGCTACAGCAACGGCGAAAGCCCTGACAAAAGTAAAATTATATATTTGGAAAAAACCGGCACTTATTAAACTGTTATCAAGAAATGAGGCATTAGATGCCGATATGAAGAAAATTTTTGCTGCCGACCTTGTATCCAAGCTGACGAGCACTAACATGAACGATAATTGAATCAATCCATAATATATCTGTAACCCTGTCGGGCAAGTCCTGCAAAGCCCGATACATCCTGCTTTTCCCAATCATCACCGTAGTGCATCAGGTACATCTTTTCCCTGACTTTTTCGGGAAGTTTTCTCAGCTCTTGTATAGATGCGTGAACTGGATTTGGATTGAAAGAAGCATCATGAAAAATGAGTTCCGACTTGTCTGCATATAAATCAATCAATTCTCTGTCAAATTTTGTATCTGCTGTGAATAAAACACGATTGTCAACAAAAATACCGAATGTCATAAAAGCCTCTGCCAGCGTTTCGGCATTATCCGGAATGTGCAATGTTCTGAACATCTCGATATGTAAATCCCTAAAATCAACTCCCAGGGTTAATCTTGGCGATTCGGAAATCACTTTGGGATTAATTATCTCAAAATAATCGGAGAATGTAAGCGGTTTCCCGTCTTTATTCGTTTCGTTCCATTCCATACCGCCGCTCAGCGACATATCCCATAATATTTTACAATACTCGGGAGTAGCTATCAATTTCAGCTTTGGAATTCTCCTGCTTCCGTTTGCACTATATCTTTTGGATAGAGCCAGGTATTCGATACCACCCACGTGGTCAGCGTGGCTGTGTGTTATCAGCAGGTTTTCAATGTCGAGAACATCGAGGCCCACAGACTCCTTTAAGGCAAAGGGGCCGGTCATCCCGAAGTCAACCAACAGATGGGTATCACCTTTAATAATTATACAATTATTGTGAAAGAGCTTCCTCCCGAAAGC
>DAHXMP010000356.1 GCA_027371665.1 Bacteroidota bacterium
AAATAATAAAAAATAAGATAATAGAAAAGGAAAACATCGAAGTTGAGGATTTTGATATTGACGGTATCGTTGAAAGTGAAGCCGCAAGAACAAATGGCGACCATCAATCAATAAGAAGAGCGATTTCTCAAAATAAAAACATAATGGATAATATTCTGAATAAAAAAATCATGGATTTAATCTTGGACTTTGCAACAACAAACGAAGTGCAGTTCGATGAGCAGGGTCATTATCATCCCGATGGAGAAGAACATCATCATCACGATGAGGAAGAATATCACGACCATGAAGAGATTGAAAAAAACTGAAAATTTCAAAAGAAAAAATTAATTTAATTCAACCGCTTCTTTTTATCAATACATTTAATAATGTAAAAGAATATCTCTTTTATTTCGTTTTAGCATTTAAACTTAACTCAAATAAATTAAGGAAAAAATAATGAATGACCAGTTAATACCAATCGTTATCGAACAAACAAGCAGGGGTGGGCGTTCTTACGATATATATTCAAGGCTGTTAAAAGAAAGGATAATATTTATAGGAACGGCGATTGATGACCATATTGCAAACCTGGCTATAGCCCAAATGCTTTTTCTTTCGAGTGAAGACCCATCGAAGGATATTAATTTATATATTAATTCTCCCGGTGGAAGTGTCAGTGCGGGCCTTGCTATTTATGACACTATGCAATTTGTAAAACCGGATATAACGACAATCTGTATGGGTATGGGAGCATCGATGGCACAGGTGCTTTTATGTGCCGGGACAAAAGGCAAACGTTATGCTCTTCCAAATGCAAGGATTCTCATGCATCAGCCTATAGGTGGTACACAAGGACAGGCAAGCGACATAGAAATTTATACGAAAGAAATGTTGAGAATAAGGGAAACCCTATATGAAATCACTGCCAAACATACTTCCAAAACTCTTGAAGAAATAAGGAAGGATTCCGACAGGGATTATTATATGTCTGCACAGGAAGCACTCGATTATGGAATAATTGATAAAATTCTTATTAGTGCCTCTGATATCAAAGATGAAAAAGATGATAAAAAAGACAAGGATAAAGAAAAGTAATAAAGTTTTATTATGACAAAAGAAAAAACTCCGTTTAAGGATGAGATTCACTGCTCATTCTGCGGGAGGACACCACGTGAGGTCTCGAGCCTCATTGAAGGGCCCAACCGTGTTTATATATGCGATATGTGTGTCCATAATTCCCAGGAAATAATCAGAAAGAATGCTTCGCAAAGCATGAACCTTTTCGATGAGGGGGGAAAGCTCCCAAAACCATCTCAAATAAAAAAGGAGTTGGATAAATATGTAATTGGACAGGAGTACACAAAACAAGTACTTTCGGTTGCAGTTTATAATCATTATAAAAGGATATTATCAACAGATTCTCAAACCGAATTAGATGATGTTGAAATTGACAAAAGTAATATCCTGTTGCTTGGCCCAACGGGTACAGGAAAAACATTACTTGCAAAAACCCTTGCAAGAATTCTTAAAGTTCCATTTGCTATAGCCGATGCAACAACAATAACCGAAGCAGGTTATGTTGGAGATGACGTAGAAACTTTACTGCTGCACTTACTTCAGAAAACCGATTTTAATGTTGATAAGGCAGAAAAGGGAATCATTTACATTGATGAAATTGATAAAATAGCTAGAAAAAGCGAATCGAGAAGCATAACAAGAGATGTGTCGGGTGAAGGAGTACAGCAGGCTCTTCTAAAAATTCTCGAAGGAACAGTTGCCGGTATTCCCCCAAAGGGTGGAAGAAAGCATCCAGAACAAAATCTTGTATTTCTGAATACACAGAATATATTATTCCCCTGAAACAACTTTATCTGTGATAATACATTTTTTTATATTTTCTTTGTCGGGAAGCTCAAACATAATAGGCAGCATAATATCCTCGACTATTGAACGTAAGCCTCTTGCACCGGTTTTTCTTAACTTTGCTTTTTCAACGATTTCTTTAATAGCATTATCTTCGAATTCGAGAACTATGCCTTCCATAAGGAAAAGCTTGTTATATTGTTTTAATATCGCATTTTTTGGTCGAATTAATATATTTGTCAGAGCTTCATCGTTTAATTCTTCCAATGCTGCTAAAACGGGAAGTCTTCCTATAATTTCTGGGATAAATCCGTAATGAAGCAAGTCTTCAGGTTCGACTTTTTTTAATAATTCAAAGTTTGAAATAATAGCTTCATCCGCTTCGGCAGTAAAACCGATATTGGATTTTCTCAATCTCTGTGCAATAATTGTTTCAAGGTCTTCGAATGCTCCGCCGCAGATGAATAATATATTCTGTGTATTCAGAA
>DAHXMP010000358.1 GCA_027371665.1 Bacteroidota bacterium
TTTTTTATTTTCTTGAAATTATTATTTAGAAATGAGTTATATAGTAATAACATTAGCACTAACTATATGGGAATACAAAAATAATGACATTGAATTATTGTTGTTATGCTTGAAACTTTCAAATTTAAATTTATGCTGAAAGCAAGATTGGACACTTTTATTTGGGTGTTTTCTGAAATTATTTTTATAGAATTATTAATTTGACGGAGTGGTTATGAAAACTTATCTTTTATCTTTATTTTTAAATTTTAATTGTTTCAATTCACCCGGACAAAGCTTATACTGATGAATGACACGACCCGATGAAACAGAATAAAAAAAATCCAATCAAGATTTTTTAAATTAAACCTGAATGAATAATTATAGGTCTAACAAAATGTAAACGGTACGATCTGAAACTGAATTTTAGGAGAAGAAATGAAAAAAAGCATAATTTTAATGGCAGTGGTTTTCATCACAGCAATGTCATTTAATCTATATTCCCAGCCGCAAGGCAAAGACCATCCCTATAAAGCAATGTTCGATGAATTAAGAAATAACGTTCAGACTTATACAAAAACGGAGATTATTCCCGTAATGAAAGACTGGAAGCTAAAGCTCGACCATAGCTTGGCAACGGCGGATTTACAGCAATTAAACGACCTGAGGCAAAAGGCAACAGAGGAACGCAATAAAATGAGACAGGATATGAAACAGGATATGAAAGATAACAAGGGCAATAAAAAAGAGATTAAGGAAGACCGTAAGAATGACATGAAGGATGCCAGGTCTGATTTTAAAGAACTCTTTAAGGAATTGAAACCTCTTGCAGAAAAATATAAAGATGTACTGCAGGAAATCGGCAAAGATGCCCAGCCGAAGGTTGAAGTATGGAAAGATAAGATAAAGACCATTTTCGAAGACTGGAAAACAAAATACAAGGATGAGCTTGAAAAGCTGAAAGCTCAGGCAGAAAGCCACGGCAAAACAATGGATATGGAAAAAAGGTTCGGGAAGGTTCATGATTTCAAGGCTGATTTCGGCAAGCCTGTTGCAGTGGCAAGATTTATGCTTTGGGACGGGACAGGAAATTTTATGTGGGAAAATCCCAATAAGCCTCCCAACCCGAAGATGAATAACAAATAAAAAACTATTTTGATTCTATAGGCACTCCAAAGCCTGAATTACAGAGCCTTTCACAAAAAGGAAAGGCAAAGAAGTTCGGGCTTTTTTTATTACTGATGTCCAATTTATGAAAAAGGGTTTTTGATTGCGTGAATTATATCGTAACATACGCCTGATTGGCTTATCAATAATGCTTCAGATTCTAAATTAGAATCAATTTTTCTTAAAGGGTTACTCTAAGGAACAAGAATGAAATTTTGTTTTTGATTGTAAATTTCATTTCTTATATTGCCTAATTGTTAAGGTTATTTTATTTTTTTTAATTATAAGGGGACAAAATGAAAAAACTTAGTATAATAATTCCAGCTATAATTTTCTTTTTGGTTTTGGTAAAGCCGGTTTCGGCATCCGACCAGATGGCGGTAAGAGTTCATGCCGGCTATTTTATTCCGGAGGGAACAGCCGGAAACACATATAATTCGAGCTGGGGATTCGACGCACAATTCGAGTATAAATTCACTGAAAGCATTGCAGCCAACATAAGCGGAGGTTATATAAAATGGGGCTTTGTACAATCAACCCCTGGTGTAACTTTTTCATTTTTGCCAATAATATTAGGTGGAAGGTATTATTTCCCGATGCCCGGTATGACTCCTTACGGCGAAATCAACGTCGGTCTGTACAATTCAAGCTATAAAATAACTGGCGGTCAAAGCACTACGGAACAGAAATTAGGTTATGGATTACTTGCAGGAGCCATTTTCCCGTTCAGCGGATTCGATGTGGATGCCAATTTTGGATTTAATAGTATTAGTTTAACACAATACTCATTTACTGTTTTGGTTATTCATGCCGGATTGTCGTATTCGTTTTAAGATAAAAATGAAATTTTATAAAGCCATCTGAAAACAGGATGGGTATTCAGAAGAAATCCTGATTATAAATAAATTAGGTGTTAATAAAAATTTTTCTCACAATTTACGGAGTGTTTATGAAGGGATTAATTAAAGTGGTTCGTGGTAGTGCTGTTATTTTAGCCTGTTTGTTAATAGTATACCAGGCTGCACCGGCAAAAGGCAATTTTGCAAAAAAAGGAGTTATCGAGCTCGGTGGTTCTTTGGGATATTCGAGCCAGACTTCCGTTTATGGAAGCCAGACAGGAAGTACTACAAGTACAATACAATTATCACCTTATTTCGGATATTTTTTATCCGACGGATTTGAACTTGGTGTTGACCCATTCAGCATACTCAGTATGTCATCGGGAGGTTCGAGCATTACGCAGATAATGTTTTTAGTGGCACCTTCATATAATTTCACGACCAACGGCAGTGTTTATCCATTTGTCGAAGCTTTGCTCGGATATACATCAATATCAGGCGGAGGAGAAACTGGAGGAGGCTTTAGCTGGGGTTTAAAAGGAGGAATCAAAATCAATGTTACAGGTAACGGATTGCTTAACTTTGGACTGCAATATGCTCAATATACATATACTCCGTCCGGAGCAAGCGAGAGATATGGTTTCAATACGATTTCCTTATCCGGAGGATTCACGATATTTTTTAATTAATAAATATATAAAATAGCATTATTGAGCCGGTTCGTAAACACTGAGCCGGCTTTTTTATTTATTTTTTT
>DAHXMP010000369.1 GCA_027371665.1 Bacteroidota bacterium
AAAACCCGCATATTAAAATCTATAAGATTAAATAAAAGGAATAAATCAAAAATAAAGCCAGAAATTCATAGGTTTTTTATGTATAAATGTTCAGAAAACAGCTGTAATTTGATTTAAATTGCAGGAAATTAAATGCTTTTAAAATGATTACAAATCCGTAAATATGGTGCAAATTCGAAAGGGATTATTATGAAATCAAGCCGTTGATTTTGCTGAAAATTTAAAAACATTTAAAGAGATGCTTGAATTTGCAAAAAAACTGAAAGATTTTCCACGTGAAATTTTTTGGAAGGAACCGAAAGTAAATTCAGGCTTGCAAATATTTTAAACAGTCAGGGAGAATTGCTCAGGAAAACAGCTAAAGCTCTCGAATTTTATATTATTTATTTCTAAGCTCAACAATTTTTCTTATTCCATCCATTATATTATATTTGGTATAATTCTTGTTAATTTCATTTATTGAATTTTAACTTTTATCGGTGCAGATATGCTACAGAAGAAAAGCAGGAAAGGCTTGGTTGACCTGAGCGACCCCGGCTATTACATTAACAGGGAACTTAGCCTTATTGATTTTAATATGCGGGTTTTGGCGGAAGCCGAACTGACGACTCATCCGCTTCTCGAAAGGGTAAAATTTATTAATATTTTCAGCTCGAACCTCGACGAATTTTTTATGATCAGGGTTGCGGGGCTGAAAAGCCAGCTCGCCGCAGGTGTCGTTGACCTCACCAGCGACGGGATGACTCCGCTCGAGCAGTTGAAGGAAATCCGCAAAAGGCTTCTGCCTTTGTACAAAAAACAGGAAAAGATTCTGAGACAGGATATACTTCCCGCCCTCGAGAAGGAAGATATTTACCTCCACTTTATTGACGACCTGACGGAAAAAGATAAAGTTTTGCTTAAAAAGCATTTTATGGATTGCATTTTGCCTCTTTTAACACCTTTGAGCCTCGACCCGGCACATCCTTTTCCAAGGCTTGTCAACCGAAGCCTGAATATTGCTTTCGTCCTGGATGACACTACTAAGAAAGAACCTGTGAGGCGCGTGGCTTTTCTCCAGCTTCCGCTTTCCCTTCCCAGGTTCATCCAGCTCGAGCGTCCCTCAGGCTACCATCTCGTCCTGGTTGAAAATGTTATTAAAATGTATGCGGATGTTCTGTTCCCGGGGTTAACCATCGAAACATCGAATACCTTCAGGGTTACAAGGGATGCAGACATCGAAATCGCCGAAGACGAGGCAGACGACCTTCTCAAGGAAATCGCCGAGCAGGTAAAGCACCGCAAATGGGAAATGGATGCCGTCAGGCTCGAAGTAAGTATCAATATGCCCGAATACCTGATGAAACTTTTGACTGAAGCCCTCGAGCTCGAGCCTTCGGATGTTTATGTGCATAACAGGCCTCTTAATCTTCCCGACTTTATGCAGCTGCTCAAATACGAGAAACGCCATCTTAAGGATAAACCTTTTAAAACGAGAATAATTCCGGAATTTGTAAAAGATGGAGTTACTGTTTTCGATGCAATCCGGAAAAAAGATTATATCGTTCATCATCCCTTCGATTCTTTTACGAACAGCATAATGAAACTTATGAATGAGGCATCCGTTGACCCGGATGTACTGGGAATTAAAATCACTCTTTATCGCACGGGATTAAATTCGCCGATTGTTGCCGCTCTCAAAAAAGCCGCAGAAAACGGCAAAGACGTTACCGCCTTCGTTGAGCTGAAAGCACGTTTCGACGAGGAAAACAATATCACATGGGCAAGAGAGCTCGAACAACTCGGTGTGCACGTTATTTATGGCGTCATGGGGCTTAAGACTCACTGCAAAGTAGCAATGATTATCCGCCGCGAAGGGAAAAGGCTCAAAACCTATGTACATCTTTCAACCGGTAACTATAATTACGTTACATCGCAATTATACACCGACATCGGTTTCTTCACATCGAACGACGAGTTTGCCATAGATGCAGTACACCTGTTCAATTACCTGACAGGCTATTCCTATCAAAAAGAATGGAAGCACTTTATTCTTGCTCCGATTAACCTGAGGCGAATCTTAATAGAATACATCTACCGCGAAGCGGAGCTTTCGACGCCTGAAAATCCCGGTTTAATCTTTGCCAAGATGAACGGCTTAAATCATGACGAAGTGATTCAGGCTCTTTACAAAGCCTCGCAGAAGGGAGTTAAAATTAAGCTTCTCGTCAGGGGACTCTGCTGTCTGAAACCGGGAATACCCGGAATCAGCGAAAATATAGAGGTGCGAAGCATTCTTGGCAGGTTTCTCGAGCACAGCCGCGTATTTCACTTCAAATGCGGCGGAAAGGAAGAAGTTTATCTTTCGAGTGCAGACTGGATGACACGCAATCTTCAGGGGAGGGTCGAATTGATGTTTCCTATCTATAATTCGCAATTGAAGGAAAATCTCAAAAATCTTCTCGATACATACTGGAAAGACAACACAAAAGCATGGCTTCTCAATTCAGACGGAACCTATGAACGAATGAAGCCGCAGGAAGGCGAAAAACCTTTTTCGGCACAGGAGCATTATATCGAGGAAGTACGGCGCAGTATAAAAAAATCGAAGCTCGGAGCCTTCCCCTATCTGAAAGCGAATATTTGATTTGTTTATTTTGTTAAGGCAAAGTTTTATCTTCCCCGTAACAATAAATATTTCCATGCCGGTAGAACTTTAATTTCTATTCCATTGCTTTTGATTAATTCCTCATTGTCCTGTGTTATTAAAAATAAATTTTTGCAGTCGAGTTCTTTTGAAGCATAATTGAATCCCCTGATTTCCCGGTTTAAAGTGGAAATCGAAGATACATCGTCCGAGACCTGGACAAATCTTTCAAATTTTCCTCCCTTACGGATTACAAAATCCAGTTCATAATTTAATTTGCTGTAATAATAAAGCTCGGCTCCATGCCTCAATTCTTCAATGCAAATAAGATTTTCGGGAAGTTTACCCCTGTTTTCCGAAAACTGTGTGGATAAAGCATTGATCATTCCTGTATCTATACAGTAAACCTTACGAGCCTGTTTCAGTTGTTCTTTGTGTTTGTATGAAAAAGGCTTTATCAACTGCAATAAATATGTTTCTTCGAGATACCCAAGATAAGTTTTAACCGTATGGGCGCTCTTAATATCAAAAAGCTTACTGATATTTTGGTAAGTGATTTTCGAGCCGAAATAATTAAGCATGAGCAAAGAGATTTCTTTTAAGTCCTTTACATACCTGACTTCATAACGGCTGACAATATCGCGGTAAATTGTCCTGTCATATAATTCTCTCAGGTACTGATTCCATGACTCGAGCTGATATACTTCCGGGAATCCCCGGTTTAACAAATATTCATCGAAGAGCTTTTTTATTTGAGCAGATTTTACAGTTGAATTTTCATTTCCGAATATATATTTGAATTTTTTCAGCTTAAGAAATTCATGAAATGAAAAAGGGAAAAGCTCCATACTTATAAGTCTACCCATAAGATGTGATGCCAGTTCTTTGCTTAGCATTTTTGAGTTGCTTCCCGTTAAAATAACATTATATCCTATACGGTATAGCCTGTTAATAAACAATTCCCACCCGTCAACATTCTGTATTTCATCGAATAGCAAATAGTTTGGCGAATCGTATATTTCAAGTATTGTTCCCAGGACTGAGTTTAAATCATCGCTCCTGAGGTTAAGAAGTCTTTCATCGTCGAAATTCACATAAGCATAATTTCTGCCCGAAAGCAATTGGTGGGCAAAAGTACTTTTCCCGCATCTTCTCGCACCGGTTATGACTTTTATTATATTATCATAGAGAAATTTCTGAGACTTATCATGAATATCACGTTTTATAAGGCTGGCTGAAGAAAAAAGGCTCTCAGATTCTTACTTCTGGTCGGTAATTACCTTTTTTAATATTGAAGCATTCATTATTATGTGCAATATATTTCAGAAATTTAAATAAAACAAAAATATAATTAGTTTTTTCATGTTTCACCTCACTCAAAATTCAATTATGAATTATGAGTTATTCGAAATTATACATTTTACATTATTTATGAATGACACATGAAAGGCAAAAAGGTCTCAGAAAAATGAGAAAAAAATTTTTTAT
>DAHXMP010000373.1 GCA_027371665.1 Bacteroidota bacterium
TTTATTAGAAGCGACGGGGGATGTCCAGCTTAATCCGCGGTAAGCTATTCTCGGCTGTGTAATTCCTTTTTCAATGAGATAACTCGTGGCTTCTTCCGCCCGCAGAAAGTTGTCATCCAGGATTATTATAATTCAAATGCTCAATCAAGTTTTTTTATGACTGACGACGATAAAGTACTTTTGATGACCATACAGCGGGATGATTCCTACGGCTTAAAGGATATTTATGTAAGTTTTCTCCTTAAAAGCGGGAACTGGACTGTTCCGATGAATTTAGGCCCCGTAGTTAATACACCCGGCGATGAATTATCACCCTTCCTTGACTCGGATGGTGTCAGCCTGTATTTTTCTTCCACCGGACACGGCGGTTATGGCGACGCAGATATTTTCGTTACACACCGGCTTGACAGCACCTGGCTCAACTGGTCGAAGCCTGAAAACTTAGGACCTGAAATTAATACTGCCGGCTGGGATGCTTATTATAAAATCGCTAAGCAGGGCGATTATGCTTATTATGTCTCAACTAACAATTCCATCGGTCAAGGAGATATTTATCGTATCAGAATCAAAGAACCGGTGAGGGAGCAGGCTGAAGTCCTTATTAAAGGAACCGTGCTGAATTATAAAACGAGAGTTCCGGTTGGTACCCAGGTTGTCTTCAGAATTGTAAAGAACGAGCAGGTAATCAGTGTTGCACGGTCATATCCGAATACGGGCGATTATAGTCTCGTGCTCCAGGCAGGATACAAATACAGTTATAGGGTGGATGAACCCGGGTATGTTCCGGCTTATGGTGTTATTGACCTTTCTCATATTAATAAATTCGAGGAAATCGAAAACGACATCGAATTAATACCTGTCGGTGACTCTGTTAAATGTATCAAGAATATATTTTTTGAGACGGCTCATTTCGATTTATCAGATGACTCAAAAACCGAACTCGATATCGTTGCCGACCTGATGCTCAGCCACCCGGAATATTCTTTGGTTATTACCGGGAATTGCGACAGCACAGGCACGGCGGCATTCAATAAAATTCTCGGATTTAAGCGGGCGGAAGAAGCCACGAGTTATCTCATTGAAAAAGGAATTACACAGCCGAGAATAGCTTACCGCGGATTAAGCTGGACATCCCCCGTCGCTTCTAATAAAACATCTTACGGAAAGCAGTTAAACCGCAGAGTCGAGTTCCTTGTGTTTAAGAATGAGAAGTAAATATTCATAATGGATACATGCAGAATTGCATGATTTTTGGGAAAAGACGGAAGTGAACATGCAGTTTTTGAATTTATTAATATGAGAAAGGTCAATAACACCATAAGCCGGAACATACCCGGGTTCATCCACCCTATAACTGTATTTGT
>DAHXMP010000403.1 GCA_027371665.1 Bacteroidota bacterium
CTTTTCGGTATACTGTTTGGCTTGTATAAAGGAATATCAAAGCCAAAACCGGTGTACTGGAAAATCATTGCAATAATTATTCCCATCATAACCATCTTCCTGACATTATTACCACCCATAGCCGGAACATTCAGCGACGCCGCATTTATAGGACAAAAAATCAACGATAAACCTGTTAATGTTAAGCTGATACCAATTCAGAGCAGTGAGAAATACGATGCCGTAAAAGGACGATGGCATTTGGAGGCATATGATGCTCATTACGGAAGAGAAAAAACAAGTGAGATATATGTTAATTCAAAAAATCTTCCCTATGAATTGAAAAGCGATGATGTTATAGTAGGAGTGATAACTGCCGTTGTTTTCATATTTCTCGGATTTATCAGGATTAGATGGCTTAAATTCATATTATTCGCATTATTTGTCTGGGGATTTATTATTCTGACCGGGTTTCAGCCTCCGGCAATTCGTTCGGGAATAATGGCTATCGTAGCTTTGCTTGTCAATACAACTCAGAGAAGGATAAGCAGCCTGAATGTAATCGCATTTTCAATCATTTTGGTTTTGCTTCTGATGCCCGGCATGCTCTATTCGATGGGATTTCAAATGTCCGTAGCCGCGATGTTTGGTATTGTTTTGCTCTATAATCCTTTCAAAAAGACAATGATGAGATTGATTAACAAAAATAATAAGTTTTCAGATTTAATCATATCTTCCCTGGCTGTTACCTTTTCGGCATCGGCTGTCTTATCGCCTATAGCCGCATATTACTTCAAAACATTTTCCATTGTCTCTCCGGCGGCTAACCTAATCATTATACCTCTCTACAGCCTTGCTATGCTCTTAGCACTTATAGCGGTTGCCGTTTCGTATTTTTGGACATGGGGAGCACTGGCTTATGCTTCTGCAGCCGATTTGTTGATTGACATATCCTCGTTTATTAACCGAATGCTCCTAAAGCTGCCCCTGTCCTCGCTCGAAGGTAATCTGACATTTGTTATTTCATGTATCGTTACACTGATTTTAATTTACCTATTGTTTTCTCAAACCCGCAGGCAGTTCCTTTTCAGGCTGACTGTGTCGGCGGCGGTTTTTGTTCTTGCTATCAATATCTATCAAAACAGCCTCGATACGAATAAGCCTAAAATTTATCCCCGTGAAAATTATGTCGCCGCAACTGTTTCTATTGCCGAAAACAAAACATTCGTGCTTATCTCGGACCGAAAGCCTGCTCTTTATCCTGCACGAGACTTATCAATGGAGCAATTTCTTATTAATGAGCCTGATTCGCTCTTAATCGGCTATAACGGGAATGTTGGCATTAACATAATTGACCACATCAAAACTAAAAGAAATATTTCCTCTTTTCCTGTGTCTCTCACCATGCAGGAAAGGCTCGGTAAGACTTTGCATCTGAAATGCAAATTTCCCAAATTTATTGATTTGGATTGATTATGTCATCCTGAGCGGAGTCGAAGGAGGAGTCGAAGACCGAAGAACATTTATTAATGTAAATTATCTCAGATTTCAACTCTAAATAAGACTAATATTTCTATTAATTAATTATGAATGATTGATTAATTTTTTTAATTTTTTATTTTTTTCTTGCGGTTGGGAGGAAAAAGTGTTATATTACGTTTGACAAATTGAGAATTATATCGTTTGTTCTTTTAACAAACTGAAATATATAAGGGAAGAAATTCCTCCAAAGCCTGATTCGGTCAGGCATCGAAGCATTAGGATTAGTAGATTAAGGTAGAAGAAGCAGGAAAAAGAAAAGTTTTACACGTGTCACATTGAGCGGAGTCGAAATGTGATAATAGCAGTCTTCGACTACGCTCAGACTGACACTGCTCAGGATGAGATTTTCATTAACTAATTCGGAGGCACAATTCAGGACAAAACAAATCAAGAAGCAGGAAAAAGGGATATGCACGAAGTGTGCATATTTTCTAGTGAAAGTTAACAATAAAGAACCCGCGGGATTGCTCCCGCGGGAGCTTTGAGCATCACAGCTCTCATCCTCATACTTAAATTTTGAGACTGAGAATGCGGACAAAGAGCAAAAATAATGAATAATTGTTTTTGTTTCATATTTTATAGGATTTAAAATGAAAAAATATTTATTACTAATCGCTGTATTATTAATATTAAATTTTGTTGCCTCGGCTCAAGAAAGATTGTGCCCTGATGGTTATGAACAAAGGGATATTTATTTAACTTATTCTATTCCGGGATAAGGAAATTGTGATATTTATGTAGTATATTGCTGCCAATGGGATGAACAACATAACACAGTGATATTTTTCGTTGCTGGTATTGGTTCTACTAATAATGACCACTGCATTTCAAATATACAGGATTGGCAATCTTTCTTTGATTGGCTTGATCCTATTTTAACAAACGAGGCATATAATTATTGTAGTCCCATACCACCATGTCCGGAAAGGTCCATTATATCTGAATATTCTCGGGCTGACTGTTGGTATTATGAAAATAAACTTGTCCCGGCTCCCGGAGAAGATGTTTACTTATTAAGATTACTTCCATGTGGATATTATAACTTATGTGAAAATTATTATAGTGTATGTTTTGACTTAAACTATAATCCACCATTGTTGGTAAGGGACTTTTTGTTTAGCAGGCAAACAGGTAATGCCTTATGTCCAACTGGAATACCTGAACTCCCACCAAATGGTAAAACATGGGATCAATACTGGATTACTAGTTGTTTTCAAATCCCATGCAGATAGGTTTTTGTTTATGAATATTCTAAAACGAATATTGAGGAAATAGCACCGGGATACCTGTCCTGGTGTTATTTATTAAATAAGTTCAAAAAAAGAGAAAGTTAATTAAATGAAGAAATTTATTTTTTATTTGTGCTTAGTTATAATGTTTTCATCGACATTAACATCACAAAAAAGTATATTTGATAATCTTGATTATTACAGAGTTTCTACAAATTTTAACGGTTCAGCTTACAATGGCAGAACCATTCTTGCATATGGGGAGGGTGGCGTAATTGTCCGTTCAACTGATAACGGAAATAATTGGACGCAAACAAATCTGAATGACTCATTCAATATAATTAGTATAACAAATATTGGATATGATTTTTATGGTGTTTTAAGTAAACAATTTATTATTAAATCAACTGATGATGGTATTAATTGGCAACAATTTGATATTGGTAATAATACAGAATTTTTCAAAATCCTACCTTATAATAGCAACCTGTATTGTCTAAGCAATAACATTATAATTGTATTTAATTCAAATATCGAAAAGCTGAAAGAATTCACATTAACCTCTGATACTACCTATTATGATTTTACAATAAGTGATGATAAAAGCATATATTCAGCAGGTCTTGGAAAAATAGGTATAATAAATTTGCAAAATGATAATACTAATCTGATAGATTTGAAAGGTCTTGGAATATGTACTGATTGTCCTATAATTAAAAATTTATTTTCTGATGCTAATTTTACTTTTTTTGAACTTGGCAATAATCTTTATCAATTTGATGGTAAAAGTGTTAATTTCATATTTTCACCAACTAAAAATGGAATTTATACTTCTAACAATGGAAATTTATATGAATTATATAATATCATAAATACTTCTACTAATCTCGATTCTTTATATTTTATAAAGATTAACAAACAAAATCATAATTCAAATCAAATTAAAATGCCCGTTAATGACAGGTATATTACCTCATTAAATTTCAGGAAAATTGCTTTTTTAACATCAGATATGATTATTGCTGTTGGATATGATAAATTAATTTACATGTCTTATGACAAAGGACATAGCTGGCAATTGAAATCACATTTAAATTTAAATTCTGATTACGGGGATATTATTAGGTTTGATAATGATAATGCCAATAGTATTTCAACTTATTCTAAATTTATAAGTACACATGATGGTGGTATATCATGGAAACCACAAATAAACTATGAACCGGAATTTGTCTTAAAACCATTTTTATCTTATCAGTATCCAAATGGAACATATTTTATGAATGAAATGAATGGTTTTTTTTATGGTTCAACTATTAATCCAAATGATTCAAATATTGCATATACAAAGGATGGTTGTAATACCGTTTTTCTTAAAAGCATTGAAGAATTAAAAAATTATTTACCTAATAAAGGACCAAAGTTTTGTACAATAGGTGATTATTCAATATTCTCTTTACAAGGGAAGGTATATGACCTTCAATATTCCTTACTTTTTAAGATTGATGATAATTTGAACATTGAGCGATTATCTTATCTCGATTCGATTCAAATTTTGTATTTTGATAAATATAAAAATGATGAAATTGTTGCAATAACTGTTACTTACAAATACCCTCGGGACAGTTCAAAATATACTGTATATGACAGCTTATATTATAGTCTGATTACTTCCAATGATGGTGGGAAAACATGGATTAGAAACGCATTTGACTTCTATCTTTATCATTCAAAAATAGATAACTTATACGCAAAAAAAATTAAAGATATAATAATTATTAATTATAATTATTCTTTAAATAATATAGGAATCTTTGAAATTTACAAACTCGATTTGAAAAATAAATCTTTAATAAAATTATTTTCAAACAACGGTATGAGTTCTTTGGGAACAAATGGTATTGGCTCTATTGAAAATAAAATTTATTTTGGCGGGGTTTTTTTCACTGATACAGGTTTTTATAAGAAATTATATGAAAATGATGATATTGAGAACAATCCAGATAAATGGATTGATGTTACTCCCCAAACAAGATATGGTAATTTCTCGATGGTGGTACGAAAAGATAGCTTAATTTATATGACAGCATATGATTCATTGATGAAATCAAATGTTATGTGGTTTGCTAAACCAAAGAAAGTTACAAATGTTGATGAGCAAGTTGAAGTTTCAAATTACTTATATTTATCTAAACCATATCCAAATCCTTCACAAGCTTATGTTAAAACAAAGTTTTATTGGGATATAGGTTCGAATATTGATGATGCAATTATTGAAGTGTATGATATAATGGGGAATGTAGTATCTGATAAAACACAGATTCTATTTAACCAAATTAATAATTATTCAGGT
>DAHXMP010000407.1 GCA_027371665.1 Bacteroidota bacterium
AAAACCCAAAATTTTATTTTTATAACTCATAAATATATTTTATAATTACAAATTAATAACTCACCGGTTTATTAACAGTCGAAAGGGTTTGTTATGAGGAAACAAATAATGAGCGAAGACTGGCTATCATTCTGGCTTGGACTGGTTATTTTCATTCTTTCCATGGGTATTTTTATCGGCATTGACCTGCTCGGATGGGGCGCCAACACAAGCGTCTGGACAAATTTATCTAAATCTTTATCACCCGTTTCAAAAACTTATGCCGGACTGCCGGGGATTGCCTCTGTGCTTTTCACTTTTGCATTTATGTTAATTGTTTTGGGTATTGGAATCAAGCTTCTCGGCGGAGACCTGAAGAAATTTGTTTATGGATTTGTCTTTGTATTTTTCATCTCGTTTATTTGCTGGCTAATTGGCCATTGGGCATGGATTGCGGCAACGAAGGATGAATGTGCAAAGTTCGGATTGCCCTGGTCTTTGAATCTGACCGGTGAAGCCGGATTTATCGTAGCATTAATAGTCGGCTTGATTATCGGCAATTTCTTCCCGAAATTTTCAGAATTGCTGAAAGAAGCAATTAAGCCGGAATTGTATATTAAAACGGCAATCGTCATTATGGGTGCCGGCCTTGGCTTGAAAGCCGCTGAAAAAGCCGGTCTTGCTTCGACAATCATGTTCGTTGGCTTGTGTGCCATCGTTTGTGCATACCTGATTTACTGGGCTTTGGTTTATTTCATTGCACGCCGCTTCTTCGGATTCAGCAAGGAATGGGCGGCACCGCTGGCTTCCGGCATTTCTATATGCGGCGTATCCGCTGCAATAGCCACGGGAGGAGCAATCAGGGCAAGGCCTGTCATACCTATAATGGTATCGTCGTTGGTCGTGATTTTTGCGGTCGTCGAGCTGCTTGTCCTGCCTTTCCTTGCTCAGACATTTCTCTGGAAAGAGCCTCTTGTCGCCGGGGCATGGATGGGCCTTGTCGTCAAGACCGACGGTGCGGCGGTTGCAAGCGGTGCGATTACCGACGGATTAGTTCGTGCCAAAGCCCTCGCAATGACAGGCGTTCGTTACCAGGAAGGCTGGATTCTAATGACTTCGACAACCGTTAAGGTTTTTATTGATGTGTTCATCGGTATCTGGGCTTTCATTCTTGCTATTATCTGGTCGGCGAAAATCGAGAAAAGACAAGGTGTGGACAAAGTCCGCGGCATTGAAATCTGGCAGAGGTTTCCGAAGTTTGTTATCGGCTATATGCTGACCTTTATTCTTTTCCTTGCAGTCTGCCTCGGTTACCCGGCAATAATAGGTACAGCCAAAAAAGTAACCGCAGAAGCCGACATTTTCAGACAGCTTTTCTTTGTCCTGACATTCTTTACTATCGGAACCGTATCGAACTTTAAGAAACTGAGAGAGGAGGGTATCGGCAAACTCGCCCTGATTTATATTTTGTGCCTCTTCGGATTCATCATCTGGATTGGGCTTCTCATATCCTGGCTCTTTTTCCAGGGGGCAAAACCTCCGGTAATACCTTGAACTTGAAACATTTTAATAAATATAAAAGGAGAAAAAAAATGGAAGACAAACCGAAATTAGCCGACGAAATGCAGAAGATGGAGCGCGAACCGCTTCTGCCGGTCGAAAAAAAACTCATTGCTTACAGCATTGGGCTGGGAGTGGTCTTGCTGGCATTGCTCGTAATCATTAGCAGGCTATTTTTCCCTGTCGTGCATTGATATAAATATTCAAAAATTACAGCAAATCAAAACTGTGGCTGGGATTCATTTATAATTTTAATTTTGTATATTTGTTTAGTAAAAAAATTTTTCAATTTCTTTACATATTTTTTATATCTATTAATTTTTATTTTATTTTTTTAT
>DAHXMP010000410.1 GCA_027371665.1 Bacteroidota bacterium
TTCATTAGATGGAGTTATGGCAGTCGGTGTGCCTAAACCTACAAGCGAGGAAGAAGAAAAAAAACTTGTCGAATCTTTTCTTCCATAAAGAAGAATTATTAAATTTTTTTCAGACTCAGAATTTTTATCGTAATCACATCATATCAAAATCAATAAATCCTTCCTTTACATCAGTCATGGCATTTACTATCAACTCTACAAGTCCACCATAATAAAGACCGGATTTTTCCTTCGCTCCATAAAAATCGAATAAATCCCTGAAGGCACCTTTACAATTAGAGCATGGTGCACATACATATTTCGGTGTTTCGGGGCCGGGGTCTTCATCGGCAAAAGCATTCAAAACCTGTTCGAGTTTCTTCCTGCTGGCAACCCGGACTCTCCAGTCTGAAAAATTATAAGGACTCATTATAGCAAAACCGCTTCCTCCACCGCAGCAATAGTTTCTTGGACCATGTGGTTCCATCTCACGGAACTTAGGAGCCAGATACCTGAGTACTTTTCTTTGTGGCTCGACTACTCCCATTGACCTTACTAAGTTGCACGGGTCATGCAACGTAACCGGAAACCAGTTTCTTTCGGGATTAAATTTTATTTTGCCGCTGAATACGATATCGTTCATCAGCGTCATGGCTGTTTCTCTCGGCACGGCACCAGCCGCTATCCTGTCTGCAATTACACCCAAAGCTTTGCTTTCATGGCCACATTCGCCCATAACAATCTTTTTGACTTTCAGTTTCTTGGCAATTTCAAAATGTTTTAACGCGATTCTTGCCAACTGTACATCATCGTAAAACAAACCGTAATTTACACCATCATAGCCTACCAATTCGCTGGACATTGTCCATGAGACTCCCGCAGCATCGAGGATGAGAGCAAATGCCCCCGGATTATCAGGCCAGGCAAGAATTTCGCCTGCATTGTGAATAAGTAAAACATCTGCTCCCTCTACATCCCACTTTGTTTCTACTTTTATCCCTGTCCTCTCAGTCATGTCTTCGTCAATGAACTCAAGATTGTCTTTCACTACTAAAGGATTCATCCCCGTGCTCGAGCCAACTTCGAGCTGTTGAATCGTTCCTTTTTCGTGCAACTCTTTTGCCGAAAGACCCATTTCAGAGCTGAATAATTTTCTCAACTCGTGGGTAATAAGGCCATTGTCAACCCCGATGGGACAGCTTTGAGCGCATCTGCGGCATAATGTACATCTGTAGCTTAATTCGAGCAATCTTGCTATAAGCTTCCAGTTAAGTTCGATGCCACCGTTTTGAAATGATTTATATATTTTGTTGCCGGGCTTAACATATTTGAAATACAGCCTCCTAAGGATTTCAGCCCTGAACGTAGGCCTGTAAATTTCATTAAAACCGCTCCCGACATATATCGGACAATCCAAACTGCATGTCTGGCAACGGGCGCAATGCTCCATCGAAAGTATCAGCGGTTGTAAAAAAGTCCAGTTGTTTTCCTTTGAAAATAATTTATGCAAGCCTGAAAGAAAAGATTCGACAAGTTTTTTTTCTTCTTCCTCGCTTGTAGGTTTAGGCACACCGACTGCCATAACTCCATCTAATGAAGCTTCGAACTTATCCTTTATTTCCGGAGACAATTTTTTGAATCCTGGTTGTTCTTCCAGTTTATCATAAGGCGGAGGAAGAGGGTATAACTCTTCAAGCCTGATTTCAGTTAGTTGTTCTACCTGTTTACTTATATCTTTAATTCCGATTTTTTCCATCGTTACTTCTCCTTCCCCGGTGCAGATGTTGCTATCGCAATCCAGTTCTTATTCCCGTCTGCCCCTATATGCGGTGCTGCCCATGTAACCTTCTGATTCAACTGTTTTGCAAGCTTTTCGGAAATCTTTGTTCCCGTTCATTTACGCTGGGAATTGTACCCTGTTCCACATGAGATGGAGAAGGCGAAATATGGAGGTTCGATACTCGAAGAAGTTAATTGGTGGACAAAGAAAAGAGAAAAAAGCTTATTTGGAGAATTAAAAGTAATGATTCCGGAAATAGCCCTGCTCAAAGGTGTCTGGGAACACAACAAAGAATTATGGCTCGGCTCATTTCCATTTCATTTCGCATTATACCTGTTCATTGTGAATATGTTTTTATTGATAATCGGTACGTTGTTATATATAACTGGCATTTCTCCATTAGTCATTGCAGATAGTAATTATTTTTGGAAAGACTTTTGGATTGTTTACAGGACAGTTATTGATGTATTCTGGTGGGCAGGTTCAATTATAGGGATATTAGGTGCCATCAGGCTTTTATTTGTAAGAATCGTAAATAAAGGAATGGCTCTTTACAGCAATGCAAGTCATTATTTCAATATTATTTTAATCGGTGCAATTTATACTACTGCATTAATCTGGAGATTGACAGACCAGAGAGCTTTATTTAATCTGCAAATGTTTTATTATGGCATGATGACCTTTTCTCATGAATTTGTATTAAATGCCAAAGTCATGCTTCCAGGGATAGCATATGCACACGTTCTGATTTATATATTTTGTTGCCGGGCTTAACATATTTGAAATACAGCCTCCTAAGGATTTCAGCCCT
>DAHXMP010000415.1 GCA_027371665.1 Bacteroidota bacterium
AAATAAGAAATAAAATTTTTTAAATTTTTTAAAATAATATTTGCGTGATATCGTTTTTCTGATTAATTTTGTTAGTAAACGATTACTTACTATATAAAAATGGTTAAAAATGATAAGAGAAACAACTGAAATAAGGCAGGAACAAATAAAAAGGGCAGTTCTGGAAATAATAGCAGAACAGGGACTGCACAATGTTTCGACGAGAAACCTGGCTCAGAAAATCGGTCTTTCCGAAGGAGCTATTTTCCGGCATTTCAAGACAAAGCGGGATATTGTCAAGGCGATTATGGACGATGTCGAAGAAAACCTTGTCGGTTCTCTTAGAAATATCACTCTTAATCCGATAGATGCAGAGCAAAAGATGTTTGATTATCTTTGCGCCAATGTTAAGTACCTTAAAGAAAACCAAGGGGTGACTATTTTATTGTTTTCAGAGGCAACCCACCTTGGCGATAAAGAATTAAAAGAAAAATTAAATCAAATATTATATCAGCAGAAACAATTTATTATAAAAATTACGAAACAAGGTATCAATGAGGGCGTGTGGGGGAATGAAATAGACCCTGAAGACTTTGCAACAATTTACATGGGCATTCCAATCACATTCAATATAGAATTTGTTCTGAATAAAAATACTCTGAATACCGATAATTTCTGTAAACGGATGTATGCAATAATCCTAAAAGCACTTAGAAAATAAAAATTTTTATTAATAATTGTAAGTAAGTATTTACTTTATATAAGGAGAAATAACATGTTTGAATTACCAGAATGGACTTTTGAATTTCACGGGCATCGCTGCCCGTTTATGCCTATCGGCTACCGAATGGGCTCTCTGGCTTTAGAAAAATTAGGTGTTGATAAAAGCCTAAACCACGAAATTCACGTGTTTTCCGAGATGGGTGTCGTTCATCCTCAGGGATGTATGCAGGACGGAATAATGGCTGCAACCGGAGCCACATTCGGCAAGGGGATGATTGAAAGGCTAAACTACGGCAAAGTTGCCGCAATTTTTTGGATTCCCGAACACAAATACTCTATCAGAATAGCTTTGAAAAATGAATTTCAAAATAAACTTGCTCCGCATGATTTTTTTAAATATCGTAAACAGGGAATCGAACCGACGGAAATTCCTGAAGATATTAGAACGGATATTATTAATATCGTTTTGAATGCAAATGATGATGAACTGTTTAATGTTACATTTATACCGAATTATAAATTTATTCCTGTAAAAAGCTCGTTTAACAAAGCGAAATGCGAATCATGCGGCGAGTATGTATTCGAGAGATACCTGAGAGTAAAGGATGGAAAAAAAGTTTGCATACCCTGCTCTGAAAGAGAGTCGGAAGAAACAGTAGTACATTTACCAAAAATAATTAGGTGATATTATGTTATATACAATCGTCGCATTGCTGATATTTATAGTTTCCTTCGTTTTTGCAATGCTTGGTTTAGGAGGCGGAATGGTTTATGTACCAATCCTAAAATGGGCGGGATTTTCGATGAAAGAGGTAGCTATTCCTTTAGGATTGTTATTGAATGGATTGAATACGCTGCTTGCCTTGATACCTTTTGCAAGAAAAAAGCTTGTTGACTGGAAAGGCGGTCTCGCAATGGCAGTTGCAGCATTAATATTTTCTCCGTTAGGAGCATACACTTCAAAATTCGTACCTGAAAAGCCTTTAATGATTCTATTTGCAATTGCTGTTGTTGTAGCGGCAATAAGAACTCTTTGGGCATCGAAGCAGGAAGAACCGGATGCAATAATGCCATTCAAAAAAAGGGCAATTATAGGTTCAGGAGTAGGAGCATTCGCTGGATTCGCAGGTGGTCTTCTTGGAATAGGAGGAGGTTTCATAATAGCGCCTATACTGATGTGGATGGGTTATAAGACAAAGGAAGCAGCAGCGACTACAGCATTTGTTGTTACTTTTTCATCATTCAGTGGCTATTTGGGTCATGCAGCAGAGGGCCAGATGAATTGGACTTTAACTATTATAGTTATTATAGCCGTAATTATTGCTTCACAACTTGGTGCTATGTTCATGTCATCAAAAGCAAAACCAAAATGGGTAAAACAGATTTATGGTATTGTTCTTTTACTTATTGCTATAAAATTGATTTGGGGGGTGGTATGAAAAAAATTGTATTTTTAGTATTAATATTCTTATCAGCCGGTATATTATTAGCCCAGCAGAAAGTTGATTGGAACGGCTATCTTCAATACCGCTTTTCAGATAATTACCTTGACCAGGCGAACTTTTCAGTTCGTCGGGCTAAAGCATGGCTTTTCGGAACTATACCGATTGACACGGGAAGTTCCTGGGGTTATAAGATGCAGGCAATTTTTCATCAGCAGGTCAAATACGAATTTTGGCTTCAGGATGTTTATGCATATTACAAGATTAATGGATTTGAAGTAACCGCAGGGCAGTTTGTCCCTGATTTCAGTCTCCAGAGAAAGCAGCCGGATTATGCCATACCGCTTGTCGAAAGGGCAAATGTAGTTAATTCCCTGGTACCAGCAGGAGAAACACTGGCAAGAGACATTGGCGTTGAAACAAAGGTTGGCAATGATAAAACAGGCTCTTTCAGCCTCGGTTTCTTCAATGGAAACGGAGCAAACACAATCTCGAATCAAAGAAATTTTCTTTACGTTAACAGGGGCACTCTTTTCCTATTGAATCATTCTGTAACAAAATTTGAACTGGGATATAACTTATCTTACCGAAATGCGCATAATCTTCAGTTTTCTAAAATATTCGGTAATAATTATACTTTTACTGGAAATGATTTCAGGTTCGGCTTTGAGGAAAGGCTAAATCTTGGTGATTTCGAATTACAATCTGAATATATCGAAGCTCATTTGGGAGCAGAAAAAGCTTATGGATATTATGCCATTACAGATTACAATATTGCCGGTAAAAACTTAATTGCATTATCAGTCGAACAACTTCATGATTTAAATCCAGCAACAAAAGATGAGCCATGGTACATTCTGAGTTATACGCATTATTTCGACGGCGACAATATTAAAATTTCTCTCGACAACAGAGTTCAATTTGTAAATAAGAAAACAAATGCATTGACAACGGTGCAAATGCAGTATTTTTTCAAATAACAGGAGGATTAAATGCAATTAGAAAAAGTATTCGAGGAAGCCTTCAATTTTCACGGGCATAAGTGCTGGGCAAGTGCAGTGGGTGTACGTGCCGGACTTAAAGCTTTAAAGGTTCTAGGCGTCGAAAGGGCGAAAAATGCAGACGATTTGCACTGCATAATTGAGATAGGCGATAATCACGGTGCCCAGTGTTTTG
Organism: Bacteroidota bacterium; assembly: GCA_027371665.1. Taxonomy (GTDB): domain Bacteria; phylum Bacteroidota; class Ignavibacteria; order Kapaibacteriales; family UBA2268; genus DAHXMP01. The sequence continues at coordinate 3,321 of DAHXMP010000415.1, forward strand.
CTGACGGAGTACAGTTCACAACAGGTTGCACACTCGGTAAATTTTCTATTGAAAAAACAGGCTGGGGCAAGTTGGCTTTTACACTTATTGATAAAAAAAATCAAAAATCCGTACGGGTTTCGTATAAGCCAACCAGGCACAAGCAGATTGCTCAATCAGCCTTTATGACAAAAAAATCGCAGGGAATGAAACCTTCGGAGATACCGGAAGATGATGTTTTCGATATGCTTAGAATAATTATTGATGCACCTGACGATGATATATTAACCGTAAGTAAGGTTGAGGAACGTCCATGGGAAGAATTTGGCGAGATTATGGGTTTGCATCCATGTGATATATGCGGCGAATTGGTTGCTGCGCCCTACTTGAGGGTTGTCGGGGAAAAGCATGTTTGCATACCATGCTCAGGATATGAAATTTAGAGTTGAATTAGTTTCAGCATAATTTATTTTTAAAATATCGATTTAGGAGAAAAAATGATTAATCCACAAGAATGGCTAGAATTAGGTCAAAAATTCCACGGGCATAAATGCCCGGCAATGCCTATGGGACTTCGCGTGGGAGCGGCAGCAATGAATGCTCTCGGCGTGGAGCGTGCGAAAGACGGGCAAATTGTAGCTTTTGTTGATTTGGGCGAAGACCATTGCGCCACCTGCTATGGCGACGGATTGCAGGTGATAATGGGTACTACATTCGGCAAAGGCAATATCAAAAAGACACACAAAGGCAAATGGGCTGTTACGCTTGTTGACAGAGCAACCGGTAAGGCACTCAGGGTAACACCAAAAGCCAGTGCAATGCTTGCAAATAAGCAAAGCGACTTTTTTAAGGAATACAGGGAAAAAGGCATTCCTGCAAGCCAGGTACCTGCTCATGTTGTTGACCCTTTAATTGACAATGTTATGAACACTCCGGCAGAGATGCTGCTGGATATTTCATCGGTTTTCGATTACAATCTGGAGCCGAAGAAAGACAGCTTTGCAGGATTTGTCTGCGAAGAGTGCGGAGAGATGACAGTCGAGGAATATGGCAGAATCAAAGGCGACAAGAAGGTCTGCATTGATTGTGCAAGCAAATAAATAAATACTGTGGGGATGAATTAATTAATCATCGTTAATTCATCCCTTATTTTTTCCCGTTAAAGTATAAAATTGAAAATTCCCAAAAAACACGAACAAAAAAAACATCCTGACAATCACGGTTTTGATTATGACATTTATCGTGACTTTCGACAGGAAGGTTAAAGCCACGGGCTTAGCTTTAGTTGAATCGCTTTACACTGTGCTGGCAATAATACCGTTTATCAGAAAATCCGAAGTCAAAAATTATTTATGAAGAAATAGATTAATCCAAAGGTAAACTATGTCACATAATCACACACAGGGTCAGGAAGAAGTGCAATCGGAAAAGAACCTGATTGCCACTATATTTTTGAATTTCCTGATATCCTTTGCCGAGGTCATCGGAGGACTATTCAGTGGCAGCTTGTCGCTTGTTTCGGATGCCCTGCATAATTTTAGCGACGGATTCGCAATAATCATTACCTTCATCTCATTAAGACTGAGCAAAAAGCCAAGGACTGAAAAATACACTTTCGGGCTTAAACGGGCTGAAATCCTTGCTGCCGTAATCAATTCATCGTCTCTGGTTATCATATCCTTCTTTTTGATTAAGGAAGCAATTGAGCGACTTTTCAATCCAAGCCCCATTGAGGGTTCGTTGATGCTCGTTGTCGCTTCGATAGGTTTGGTTGCAAATTTTATTGGTACATTATTGCTAAAAAAAGGTTCAAAGGACAATTTGAATATGCGAGCCGCATACTTCCATCTACTAAGCGATGCTGTTTCAAGTCTTGCTGTGATCATTGGAGCGGTTTTTATAATTTACTTTAGAATTTTCTGGCTCGACCCGATTCTGACAATCCTGATTTCATTATATATTTTGAAGGAAGCCTACGGTATTACAAAGGAAGCAATTGAAGTGCTGATGATGTCGTCGCCTGTCAATATAGACATAAAAGAGATTCAAAAAGCAATTGAATCTTTGCCAGATGTTGCAAATCTTCACCATATTCACGTCTGGAAACTAAATGACAAACAAGTTCATTTTGAAGCCCATATCGAAGTAAGGGACAAGCTTATCAGCAAATTGATGCCATTAAAAAAAGAAATCGAGGAAATACTTAAGCATAGGTTTGAGGTTAGCCACACTACTTTACAGTTTGAAATTTCTCAATGCGAAAATGTCCTTGTTTAAACAAAGGGGTAAATTTTTTGGTCAAAAGAAAATCTCTTCGTAATCAATATTGTAAAGATAAAATAATTTAAAGTCATCAAATCCAGCATTAAATCTCTAATTATTTCCTTCAGTTTTGCCGATAAAAAATTTTTATATAATTTGAATTATCCTTTAAAAATCAATTTTACAGGAATTAAATAATCGAGAATAAAGGATAGAATTTAAAATTTAAGGATAAAAGGGATATTTTAATAAATATTTAGTTCAAAATGACGATGAAAGGAACAGGTTTTGTATGAAAAATTTTTTTCATAACTTGTAAGATTGATATTAGAAATTAATGAAAATTAAAAACAGAATATAAATATGTTCTGGCATACCGAATCAAGCGAAACAGTACTAAAATATTTTAATGTGAATCCGGAAAACGGATTGGCACCTGAACAGGTTGAAGAAATGCGTTCCAGGTATGGGGACAACATACTTGTTTCAACAAAAGAAAAACCAAAATGGGTATTGTTCCTCGAACAATTCAATGACCCTGTAATTTATATATTAATCGTTGCTGCAATCTTGAATTCCTTTTTAGCCGAATTAAAAGATACTATTGTAATAGCAGCAGTAGTCATTTTAAATACATTGATCGGATTCATTCAGGAAAGGCGTGCAACCGATGCCCTGAATGCTTTAAAAAGAATGACCGCTCCTACGGCAAGGGTGATAAGGGATGGCATTCAAAAACAAATCCCTGCAACCGAAGTTGTGGCAGGTGATATTATTATCCTCGAAAGCGGAGTTAGGATTTCTGCAGACGCGAGGCTAATAGATGCACAAAATCTCCTGGTTGACGAGTCTATGCTTACAGGCGAATCTTTTTCAATTAACAAATTGCCAAATGCAAGAATCAGCAGGGATGCTCCTCTCGGTGACAGGTTTACAATGCTGTACTCCGGAACCATCATACAGAAGGGAAGAGGGACTGCTGTAGTTACAGAAGTCGGTCATCAGACAGAATTCGGAAAAATATCACAGAAGGTTGCCGAAGCAGAAGAAACAGGCTCTCCGTTAAGCGACCAGATGGCAGCTTTCGGAAAATTTATAAGCATATCAATAATGTCAATTGTTGCCTGTATTTTTATAATTGGTTTTTTACGCGGGTATAATTGGCTGACAATGTTTCTTACATCCATGGGTTTAGCCGTGTCGGCAATTCCGGAAGGGCTACCCGTAGCAGTAACGATAACCCTTTCAATTGGCTTGTCTCAAATGGCAAAACAGAAGGCAATCGTTAAAAAGCTCGCTGCAGTAGAAACCCTGGGCAGTACTAATGTAATTTGTACCGATAAAACAGGCACATTGACAAAAAATCAAATGACTGTTACAAAGTTGTTCAGCGGATGTGAAGTTTATGATGTAATGGGCTCTGGCTATTCTAAAGATGGCCAGGTTATATCCCAGCGAGGTGAACAGGTGTATGCCGAAGACCAGTATTCTTTGCATCTAGCAGCCTTGGTCGGTGCTTTATGCACTGAAACTACAATAACAGGAAACTCCGGGGATTGGGAGATAACCGGAGACCCGACAGAGGGGGCTTTAATGATAGCCGCAAAGAAGCTTGGCTTCATTTCAAATAATTTTCAGATTTCGATTGATATACCATTCGAGTCGGAAAACCAGATTATGGCGGTCAGGGCAGTGTCCGAAGATAAAGAATATATTTTGTCAAAAGGTGCACCTGAGAAGATATTGAGCCGGTGTAATACGATGATTGATAAACATGGGGCAAAACTTCCGCTTGATTATGCTCTACTTAACGAAACCATTTTTTCTTTTACCAGCAGGGGATTGAGGATACTGGCACTTGCATATTCAGACCAGCAAGTAAATCAAACTCTGACCTTGGATAATCTTAATAATCTTACTTTCATTGGTTTTGCGGGAATTGAAGATTCGGTAAGACCGGAAGCAATAGAATCTGTCATTAAGTGTAATAATGCAGGCATCAGGGTTGTGATGATTACCGGTGACCATGCTAAAACAGCACAAACGGTTGCAAAGGCTGTCGGACTCGGTAAAGGCAAAGAGAATCCTGTTGCTATAACGGGCCAGGAAATAGACAAGATGAGTGATGAAGAATTATTTAATAAAGTTCCGGACATAGATGTCTATGCAAGGGTAGCTCCTCATCATAAGTACAGGATTGTCAAACAGCTTCAGGCAAGGGGCAACATAGTGGCAATGACCGGCGATGGTGTTAACGATGCACCTGCTCTAAAACAGGCAGATATTGGTGTTGCTATGGGGAGCGGAACAGATGTTGCAAAAGAATCGGCTCACATGGTTTTGATTGACGATAATTTTGCAAATATTGTTAAAGCAGTAAGGAGAGGCAGGGTTGTTCTCCGGAATCTTCAGCATATTATATTATATATTTTGTCAACTAGTTTTGGAGGCTTGCTTACTATAGCAGTGTCAGTATTAATAGGCTTGCCTCTGCCTGTGCTTCCGGCTCAGCTTTTATGGATTAATCTTGTTACGGACGGGACTTCCACATTTCCCCTGGCATTTGAAAAAGAACATGGCGATGTAATGGTATTTTTGCCGAGAAAGAAGAATTCTCCTCTGATAAATCACCGAATGATTTTCCAGATGATTTTTTCAGGTGTCATAATGATGCTGGGTACATTGCTTCTATTTAATTATTATCTTCCTGATTCAAACATTATCACAAATCCATATATTCACGATAAAGCCCGAACGATGGCTTTTTGTGTATTGGCTTTCTTCCAAATCTGGAATGTCCAAAACTCACGTTCGTTCGACAGGTCATTGATATTTAATTTACCTTATCCGGGGGGCACGACAATTGACAGGGTAAGCCCTCTGAAAAATTCTACACTTTTAGGTGTCATGCTTCTTGCTATCGGACTTCAAATATCAGCTGTTGCCCTTCCATTTATGAATAATATTCTCGACACAGTCCCACTCAATGCCAATGAATGGCTTATGGTTATGAGTGTAACATTTTCGATAGTAATCATAATAGACGGATATAAAATCTTTGTTGCTATAATTAATAAGATGAGGGGGAAGCTCAGGGAGGATGTAAATATAGAAGCTATCAAATACTATAAATAATTTTTCAGGCAGTTTTCAAGTTCGAGCTGCAGGTTAGTCCATTCTTCCATTTTATCGTCGAGAGAAGAACGTAAATCGTCGAATTCCTTTTTATCTTTCATTTGATTTTCGATATTTAGAATAAAACCGGGATTTGAAAATTCTGTTTCCATTTTTGTGATTTGGTTTTCCAGTATTTCGATTTGGTTTTCACATTCCCGGATAATTCTTTTAATCCTTGATTCTTCTTTTTGCAATTGCTTTTTCTTTTCACGATATACCTGGGCAACAGATTTTATATTTTCCCGGGGAACGACATTATTATTATTTTCTTTAAATATCCGAACACTTTCAATTTTATTTATAGAATCAAGATTTTGATAAGCAAGAAACTCATCAATTGTACCCTTGTAGTCGAAAATCTGTCCATTCCTGAAAAGAATAGTCCTTGTTGTCAAGTCCCTCAGAAATTCAATGTCATGGCTAACAACAACTAAAGAACCGTTAAACTGAATCAGTGCTTTTTTCAATACATCTTTTGCAATCATATCGAGATGGTTTGTCGGTTCGTCGAGTATTAAAAAATTTGCAGGCTGTAATAAAATTCTTGCAATTGCAAGTCTTGATTTTTCTCCACCCGAGAGCACCCTTACTTTTTTATCAACAGATTCACCGCTGAAAAGAAAAGCGCCCAGTAAATTTCGGACTTGTGACCGCATATCCCCGGTAGCAGAATTGTCAATGATTTCAAAGACAGTCAAGTCATTATTCAATAATTCAGCTTGTTGCTGCGAGAAGTATCCGGCAAGAACATTATGCCCGGTCTTATAAGTGCCGGAATAACTTTCGACACCTGCAAGAATCCTGGATAAAGTTGATTTCCCCTCTCCGTTCTTGCCTACAAAAGCAATTTTCTCTCCTTTTTCAACAGAGAGATTAATATTGTGTAAAACAATTTTAGTATCGTAATTTTTGCTCAAAGATTTTATTTCTGCGACCAATCTTCCGGAACGCGGGGGCTCCGGGAATCTGAATTTAATTGATGAAAGGTCTTCTTCTTCCAATTCAATCCGGTCAATTTTTTCAAGCTGTTTAATTTTGGATTGTACCCGTGAGGCAAGGGTTGCTTTATATCTGAATCTTTCAATAAAACGTTCTGTTTCAACAATTTGCCTTTGTTGTTCTTTATATGCGGCTATTTGTTGTCTCTTCCTTTCTTTGCGGAAAATCATAAATTCAGAGTATGCCTTATTCAGGTCAAAAATTTTACCACCGGAAACTTCAATAGTTCTGTTAGTTACATTGTCGAGGAATTCACGGTCGTGTGAAACAATTATGGCTGAGCCTTTATAATTGTATAAAAAGTTTCTTAACCAGAGAATGGAGTCGAGGTCTAGGTGATTAGTCGGTTCATCAAGGAGGATACAGTCGGGCTTCCTTAGGAGAATTTTAGCAAGTTCCGAACGCATTTGCCAGCCTCCGCTGAATTCTGAAACAGGGCGGAAAAATTCAACCCTGTTAAATCCAAGCCCGGTTAAAATATACTCGATTTCAGCTTCCGATGAATTTCCGCCAAGATTATTAAAATGCTCAGTTGATTCATATAGCGACTGAAGTAATTTCTGATAATATTCAGAATCATAATCATTACGGCAGTTAATCTCTTCAGTCATTCTCTTTATTTTTTTCTCAAGTTCTTTTATTTCAGAAAGAGCCGATGAAACCTCATCAATTAAGGCTTTTTGACTGTTTATGGCTTTTTCCTGCGGAAGGTATCCGATTGTGTAATGGTTGGCTTTTGTTATTATTCCTTCTTCGGGCAACAAAGCACCGGAAATAATATTCAGTAAAGTAGTTTTGCCGCTACCGTTTCTGCCAATTAGACCAATCCTGTCTCCCGGGTTAACTGAAAAAGCGATCTTATCAAAAAGGTATCTGTTAGCAAAATGAACCGAGAGATTAGAAATAACCAGCATTTTCTACAATTCCCGTTATCAAAAAATTTTCCAGATTTTTACTGCTTCAAATGCCGCTATACCTGCCGCAACACTCACATTGAGGGAATGCTTGACTCCGAACATTGGAATTTCTATTGCATCGTCGCACAATTGAAGGATTTTACTGTCTAAGCCCGTTAATTCATTCCCAAGTACCAGGCAGAGGGGGTATTCTTCCTTTTTAAGTGTATAATAATAGCGTTTTGAATCTGTTATTTCAACAGCAAATACTTTGTTCCCTGCCTCTTTAATATCTTCGATTGCTTCCGAAGCACTTTTAAAATAACGCCAGGGCACTGATTCGGTTGCACCGAGAGCCGTTTTTGTAATTTCTTTCCTCGGAGGGTGTGGTGTATATCCGCATAAAATCAATTCTTTTACAAGAGCAGAGTCAGAAGTCCTGAAAATTGAACCGACATTATACAGGCTTCTGACATTGACTATCATAAGCGTTACAGGATTTCTGTCGGTTTTCAATGATTCTTCGACAGTTAATCTTTCTTTTAATATTTCTTCGTGAGATAATTTTTTCATCTATTTCTTTTATTTTTCTGTCAATAGCAATAAAGATGATACGTCAAAAACAAATAATTATGATTTATTATTATTGGCAAAATTACAAAGAATAATTATTAGCCTCTTTGTTATATTTTATGAAAATAACAAGTTACCATATAGATTCAGTTCCGGACTTTTTTATACATATAATTGTACCGCTTATCTTCTTTGCAGGAACTTATACACTCCAGGCAGTCGGTAACAGGGGATTCGATACGAAAGGAACGGATTTCTGGCTGACCTTCCCGCCGAATTTTCATAATTGGGTGAATGGGAATCCGGATTATGAATTCAATGATTCACTATACATCTTTATAACTTCGGATGAACCGACGAGCGGAGTGATTGAATACACTGATGTAAACGGGAACAATTATTCCAGGAATTTTAACATAACTGATCCTGCACAGGTGTACAATTTCGATTTGTATTATCTTGATTTTGAACTTCCAGGATTTAATAACAGCGGATTATTAGGAGACAGGGCTAAAAGTGAAGTGATTTCACATATATGTTTTCACATAACATCAGATAAAGAAGTTACTGTTTATGCCCATAACCAAGCACAGATGACAAGCGATGCCTGTCTTGTTTTTCCCACTGATATACTTGGCAAAGATTACTTTGTAATGGCATACAACAGTGATGGTTCATATTCCCAGGGTTTTGGTGTGATTGGCTCAAGCACTCCTTCTCAATTTGCTGTAATAGCGACACAGGATAATACCAATGTAACGATAAAACCGAGCGATGATACCGAGTATAATGGGAAAAATGTTCAAACAATTATTTTGAACAAGGGAGATACATATTTGGTTCAGGCTGGCATATCAAAGAATAATCTTACAACAGACCTGACAGGGAGCGAGATTCAGTCGGACAAACCCATTGCCGTTTTTGCAGGCCAACAAAGAGCAAATATCCCTGTAGAAACAGATAGTTCTACATCAAGAGATTATCTGCTCGAAGAAATGCCACCAATAGGGACATGGGGCAAAAATGCACTGCTTGTTCCATATGTTCAGCCCCCGTTTATAAATCCGGAAGGAAATGATTTGTTCAGAATCCTTGCTGCAAATGATAATACAAAAATAAATATTAACGGATTATTGATAGCAACTCTAAATAAAGGTCAATATTATGAGGGAAATTTAACCCAGTCCGGTTATGTAACAGCGAGTGCTCCTATACTTGTATCTCAATTTAAAAAATCATCGGGTTTTAGAAGCGGAGCCCAGGCCACACCCTTGAGTGACCCGTTTGAAATGCTGATTCCCCCTGTGGAACAATTTATGACAGATTACAGGATTGTAAATGTTCAGGCTTACGAACTGAGCACTTCCGATAATAATTATGTTAAGGTTTATTCGATGCAATATGTTACGATTGTTGCACCTGATACTGCTTTGCAGTCTGTTTTACTTGACAGCGTCAACGTTCCGGTTAATAGATTCACGTCCATGCCATCCTCAGGTTTCAGTTATGCAAATATTCAGGTTAGCGATGGAGTTCACACAATTAATGCTGATGCCAAAGTGGGAGTTTATGTTTACGGTTACGGTGCAGCGAATTCTTATGGATATGTGGGCGGGATGAGTATGAAAATACTTGATACAAAGCCCCCGAAATTTGTATCAATTGATAGTTGTATTTATTCGAAAGGAGTGAAGGAAATTTACATGGCAATCAGCGATTCAACATTTAGTGATTACGGCCTGATGGATGTTGAAATTGTTGATTCGACAAATTGCAGTATTGAAATTGATAATCATTTTCCTCTTTATGAAAATATTAAAATCACCGTTAAAGACCCGTATAAAGATGCTATTTATGATATAATAGCTACGGATTCAAATAATTTCAAAAGTGAAGTTACAGATACAATCCCGGGTTTCACAATTTCATTACCCGTACTGGAAAGCGGCTATAATGAAATTAACTTCGGAAGTATTATAATCGGCAAGTCGGTAACTCAATTGCTGAAGATGACAAATACAGGTAATCGTCCAATTACATTTGATAAGAACATATATTTGAGTAACAACATAATTTTTTCAATACCTCCCTCGCAATTGCCTTTTACACTGAATCCCGGGGAAACGAAAGATTTGATTATCAGCTTTAATCCGATATTGGCAGACACTGCAATATTCCGGGACACATTGAATATAGAATACAATTGTCTTAATATTAAAATCACTTTGGAAGGGAAAGGTGAGCCAATAATTCAGGATGCAAATTCACAATGCAATATAACGGTTAGATTTTCAACAGATTCATTGCCAGTCTATTCTTTTCTTAATCAAAGTTATCCGAATCCAACTTCGGGTATAACGACAATCGGATTTGGTGTCTCTAATAAGAGTACGGTTAATATCAGGTTATATGATTTGTTTGGTAATCAGGTAGTAACTATTCTTAATGAGAAACTAAAACCTGGTATATATGAGATTCATCCTGATTTTAAATCGCTTGCAAATGGAATATACGTTTGTGTTTTAATATCCGGTTTATCCGTTTTTTCAAGGTCAATTGTTGTTCAAAAATAAAAATTGTTATTGCAGAATACAATGTTTTTACCTGTAAAAAATTTTTTTTAAGAAATAACTCAATACTACTTTATATCAAACGTCAAAATTTGTTAAAAGACTTCCTGCTCGAAACAGGAGTAAAATAATTAAAAAATAATGCCGGTGATTCTATGGCACAAATCAAATACTCTTTAGACAATTTCAAAAATTTGCTTTTCATCTTTACTATTTTGTTTACATTATTAATGTCAATACCGGTATCTGCCCAGATAGACTCAACAAATTTCGATACTAAAGGAACTGACTTCTGGCTTGCTTTTCCTCCTAATTATCATAATGGCAAACAAAATCCATTAGACTACTATGATGATTCATTATATATATTCATAACATCCGACAAGCCCACAACGGGAAAAATTGAATACTGTAATCTAAGCGGAAGAACTTTTACACAAAATTTCAGTATTCCTGACCCGAAAAAAATTTATTCATTCGATATATTTTATAATAATTTTGAGTTGCTGGGCTATAATGATAACTCAGGTACATTAAACCACAGAAACAATAGCGAAGTAGTTACAAAGCAGTATTTTCACATTACTTCTGATAATGAGGTTACCGTCTATATGCATGACCAGGCGAACACAACCAGTGACGCCTGCCTTGTGTTTCCAACAGATATTTTAGGCAAGGATTATTTTGTCTTAACTTATAATAGCGATGGAATAACAAGAGGTTTTGGTGGACAGGAAAGTTGGACTCCGTCTCAATTTGTCGTTTTGGCTACCGAAGACAGCACACATGTTGAAATCATTCCTAAAGATAATACTGAATTTAACGGTAAAATTACTCAGAATATTATTTTAAACCAGGGCGAAGCTTATCTTGTCCAGGCGCAAATAACTTATACGGCATATAATAAGGATATGACAGGCAGTGAGGTTCATTCTGATAAACCTGTTGCCGTTTTTGCCAGCCATCAGCGTTCTACAATACCCGTAAATAATAGTATTTCTATTTCTCCTTCACGGGACTATCTCCTGGAAGAAATGCCTCCCATAGAAACATGGGGAGAAAATGCATTTCTTATTCCTTATGTTCAGCCACCTGGTGTTACAAATTCTCCGAGTGACCTTTTCAGGATAATAGCTGCAAATAACAATACAGATATTTATATTAATAATGTACTTACAGCACAATTAAACAGAGGTGAAATTTATGAAGGGAATCTATTAAATGCGGCTCACGTAGAATCAAACTCTGCTATACTTGTTGCACAATATAAGAAAACTTCAAGCTTTGATGGTGGATTAGAAGATGGGGACCCATTTGAAATGTTAATTCCACCGGTCGAACAGTTTATGACAAGTTACAGGATAATAAATACACAAGCAAGGCAATATAGTAATTCACAAATAGTATATACCGAGCAATATATTATAATAGTTGCCCCCGACACATCATTATCATCCACATTATTGGACGGAATGCCCGTACAGCCAAGCAGTTTCAGGCAGATACCTACAACCAATTATGTTTATGCAAATATACGTGTAAGTGACGGTGTACATACAATAAGCAGTTTTGGGAAGATGGGGGTTTATGTTTATGGCTATGGCACAGCAAATTCGTACGGCTATGTAGGCGGAATGAGTATGAAGCCGATTGACTTTTCTCCGCCACAGCTTGCATCATATGACAGTTGTTATTCGGTACGGGGTTTCATATACGATTCTTTGCCGGGAGATTCTCATATTAAGAGTATTGTTTCTCCACCTGAATCGCAGGTTAATGTAAATGTAAATATTGAACCTTTTACTCCCTATCCAAAAATAGTCGGATTCAGCGCTATGCTTCTGGACTTTTACAAGGATGGTGATTTTAATTTAGTTGCAACCGATTCTGCGGGTTTATACTCAACAAATCCTATTGCAATCCCCGGATTTACAATTTCGGTGAAAGGATTTAATGACGCATCACTTCTGCCGTTAATTAGCAAGCTGAGCAAGGTTGGTAAAGCATACTGCATTCCTATGGTTATTGAAAATTACGGGAAACATCCCCAGACAATAAATAATTTATTTATGAATGATACAGGAATCGTAAGCATTAATTTCCATGTTCCCAAAACTCTTCAGCCTACTGAAACCGATACAGCATGGGTATGCTTCTCGTCGCCGAGGGACACAATGTTCATTGATACAATATCCGTTGTCGAGGACTGTGGAACCAGGAAAATCCAGGCATTAGACCTGACCTTCAAATCCGATGTCAATAAACCCCAAATGCAAATGGCTTCAGATCCATGTAATAAAGATATTACCGTCAGTTTCAGCGATTCAACTGTAATTGATTTAGGGCTTGAAAAAGTAGATATTTTAGATACTATTAATTGCAGTGTCAGCATCGAAAGCAATTTGCCTGCTTATGAAAATTTGAAAATCAGCGTAATTGACCCTTATAAAGATGCAATTTATCATTTAATGGCAACTGATTCGGCAGGTTTAACAACTGAAATTACGGACACAATACAGGGATTTACAATTGCCTTCCCGGAACTGGCTTCAAACTCACAGAAATTAGACTTTGGGGATGTTGTAATCGGCAATTTAGTTTGTGATTCACTAAAAGTAATGAACACAGGAATTTTACCAATAACTTTTGATTCAAATATAAAACTTGGAGAAAACATTATTTTTTCACTGCCGGCATCACAAATACCGGTAACATTGAAACCGGGTGAAACAAAAAGTATAATAATTTGTTTCAATCCTTTAACTGCTGATACTTCTACGATTAATGATACATTAAAATTTGAATTCAATTGCATGGAAATGAAGATTGCAGTTACAGGAGCAGGACTACCGAAAATTCAGGATGCGGATTCAAAATGCAATATACCTGTAAGATTCACAATTAATGAATTGCCTTCAAATATGTTTCTTAATCAAAATGAACCTAATCCTGCAGCAGGCACGAGTGTAATAAAGTTTGGACTGAATAAGGAAAACAATACGAGTTTAAAAGTATATGACATTTTCGGAAACACAAGGTCAGTGCTTGTTTCAGGCATAATGAAAGCTGGTAATTACGAAATAGACTTCGATACGAAAGACCTACCCCAGGGTATATACATATATGTATTATCTTCTGACGGGAAGCGGCTATCAAGGCTAATGTCAATCAGCCGTTAGAACCGGTTATGACAAAAAAATTAAAATAAATTAAGAAATCTTTAGTCATTTAGCTAATTCTTAACTAATTTTATAAAATTGATTATTACAAAAACATTTAAAACCGGAGATTTCCAGTTATGAAAAAATTTGCTGTTATACTGGCGGCTATTGTCGGAGGTATTTTGATTGGGCTGTATATGCAGCCGCTGATTTCAGAAGATAATATTTACCAACAAATAAATAAATTTAAAGATATTTTACTCACTGCGAGTAAAAATTATGTCGAGGAAGTTGACACACAAAAACTTGTCGAAGCTGCTATACGTGGAATGTTGAACCAGCTCGACCCTCATTCCGTTTACATAACAGCCGATGAAATGAAACAGGTAAACGAAGACTTCCAGGGAAGTTTTGAAGGTATCGGCGTTCAGTTTACAATTTTAAACGATACAATTACAGTTGAACAGCCAATACCGGGCGGTCCCAGTGATTTACTTGGAATTCAATCTGGAGATAAAATTGTCAAAATTAATGACACGAGTGCCGTAGGCATCACAAATGCTGATGTGCAGAAAAAACTGAAAGGGCCAAAGGGCACTAAGGTAGTTGTGGATATATACAGGAGGGGAACACAGGGACTCCTGCATTTCGTAATAACAAGGGATAAAATCCCGCTTTACAGTGTCGAAGATTATTTTATGATTGACGGTACAGATATTGGTGTCGTTAAAGTTGGAAGGTTCTCTGCCACAACACACAGAGAAATGATGGAGGCATTGGGTAAACTTAAGGATAAAGGCATGAAAAAACTTATTCTTGATTTACGTAATAATCCGGGAGGTTATCTTAACCAGGCTTATCTTGTTGCAGATGAATTTGTTCATGGAGGTGATACAATAGTGTATACAAAAGGAAGAAGGTCTGAATTTGACGAAGTTTATATAGGAGCTAACGGCGGGGATTATGAAAACATACCGCTTATTGTCATGATAAATGCAGGCTCGGCTTCTGCAAGCGAAATAGTGTCCGGGGCAATTCAGGACCTCGACAGGGGACTGATTGTCGGTACGACTTCTTTCGGGAAGGGCCTTGTTCAGAGACAATTCACCTGCAATGACGGTTCCGCTTACAGGCTGACTATATCGAGGTATTATACACCCTCCGGCAGATGTATTCAAAGACCTTATAAGGATAAAGACAGGTACCGTCATCTTGCGGGAAGGTTAGACCTCGAAGAAGGAAGCTATCTGAATAATCCGATTAAGAAAATACGTGAACAGGTTGACAAAATGAACGATGGGAAGGTAATGGGAAAAGATAAGGATTATATTGATTTCGATTCTCTCCCGATATTCAGAACTAAGCACGGAAGGCTCGTTTTCGGAGACGGCGGCATCACACCTGACTATATTGTGAAGATTGATACGACATCTTTCAATAAATTATTTTTCGACATATTAAGTAAAAATTTATTCTTTGAATTTGCCAATGATTATATTCATGGCAAAGGAAGCGGTTTAAAGGATAAATACCAGATAAATTTCCTCGATTACCTGAGAAACTGGGAAGTATCGGATGAAATGATTAAAGAGTTTAAAAAGATGGTGGTATCACATGGAGTAACCTGGGACGATAAATTATATAAGCAGTAGGAAGAAGTAATTAAGAACGATATTAAAACAAGTATTGCCAGAATTATTTGGGATGACAACAGGGCTACACAGATTTTTTCTAAAACCGATAATCAACTTATGAAGGCTGCGGAATTGTTCCCGGATGCGGAAAAAATAATGAGAATGAAATAGTTCGTGAAATAGTAATAGTTTTTAAATGAAAAGAGATTCCGTAAAAATAAAACGGGATCTCTTTTTTTATTAGGAATTGTGTTATTATTTAACTTCTTTTTTTGGTTCTGTTTTTTCCGTATTTGATTCCTTGTCGGATTTTGTATTGTCTGTATTTTTTGTTTTACAGCATTTTTGATTTTGCATTTTTGCATTTGAACAGTCTTTATCGGAATGCATCTTACAGTCTTTCTTCATATCGGCAGAACAATCTTTTTTCATATTGTGGGTGCACTCTTTCTTCATTTTGGCACAACAGTCCTTGTTCATTTTTGAAGTAGATGTATTCTTTAATTCCATACATTCTTTTTTGCATTTGCCGTTAGCATCCTTACATTCAGCCTTGCATGTACCGTCGGCATTCATACATTCTTTCTTGCAGACATATGTCTTCTTTGCCTTTTTTGTTTTGGCTTCAAGCTGTGTTGGTACATTATATGCGAAAAGAATAGTAATAATTGATAATAAAATTAATGCTTTTCTCATAAAAAACTCCATTTGTTGATAATTAATTATTATTTGCAAATTTAGTGAAAACTCTTTTAATTATAATAATTTATAATCTTATGGAATATTTTAGTAGTTTATGACTTTTCAGAATTTCTTTTTATTAATTCTTCCAATCTTTTCAAGCCATGGAAGAATAAAAATATTACTTTCTTGCGTCTCATTCCCATATCATAAGTAGCAACGATATCGTCAATTTCTTTGCCAATCTCAACTTTGAGAGAATCGAAATCAATATAATCCTTATCTTTTCCCATTACCTTCCCATCGTTCATTTTGTCAACCTGTTCACGTATTTTCTTAATCGGATTATTCAGATAGCTTCC
>DAHXMP010000056.1 GCA_027371665.1 Bacteroidota bacterium
ATAAATAATACTGTTTCGAATAAATATAGTCAACAATTAATAAATGTATTTGATTGAGAGATAATGCGTATTGACTATTTTCAGAAACTTTTTGTAATTTGCAATGATTTAATTTAAAAATTTTTATAAACCTTAAACATATTTATTTTAAATAAATTATGGGAAACAACAACAGTAATAATCAATCACCTGATAAGTCTTTTGATGGCCTTTACCTGATTGCATTATTGATAAAGTACAAATGGTTTATCATCATTCTGTTATCAATTGTTACAATTGCATCTGTTATTATTTCTTTATTAATACCCAATGAATATACTGCTACAGTTAATACTGTTCCCCCAAAAAGGAACATAGGTTCACTAATGGAAAATACCATGGGAACCATCTCATCAACACTCAAAGAATTCGGATTAACAAAATTTGGTGGACAAGGTGGGGAAAGTTACAGTTACCTGGTAATTCTTAATAGCCGGAGTGTCAAAGACTCTATGATAAACAAATTTGATTTGGGCAAAGTGTACGATATCCCTGATTCTTTGAGATATAAAATCATCAAGCAACTTGAAGATAATCTCGACATAGAATATGAAACATTAGGGAATTACACAATATCAATAACCGATAGAAATCCTTCCAGGGCAGCCGAAATGGCTAATTATTATGTTCAGATTTCAAATTTTATTTCAGAAAAAATATTTCATACCGAAGCAAGAAAGAGCAGGGAGTTTATAGAATCGAGATTAAACACAATTGATTCGACACTCGATATAGTCTCAGACTCTCTGGAAAAATTCTCAAGCAAAACTTTTCTATTTTCACCTCTCGACCAGGCAAGCTCAATCAGTAAGGCTTATGCTGAACTAAAGGCGGAACTTATACAACAGGAAATAGTTCAAGATTTATTAAAAAACAGATTCGGCGATAAAGACCCCTACACTTTAGTCCAGAAACAATTGATCGATAATTTAAAAGGAAAGCTTTCCGATGTCGAAAACAGGCCTGGTTTTGCAGGGAACTTCCCCCTGAAAAATGCAACATCTGTTGGCATTGAATATCTGAGACTTTATACGACCTATGAAACTTTTTCAAAGGTTAAGGGATTTTTGCTTCCAATGCTCGAAGATGCTAAATTAGATGAAACAAGAGAGACAACTTCATTAATAATAGTTGACCCTGCAGTACCACCTGAAAAAAAATCAGGTCCTAAGAGGTCATTAATCGTATTAGGTTCTGTTTTTGGAGCTTTTATTTTATCAGTTTTATTCGTTTTATTAATAAATGGATATAAAAATTTAAAAAACAAATATCAAGAAGTTATTAGCAACAATAGCTGATTATTCCTTGAATTTTACGCTTGCTATGATTTAACTATATGTAAACATATCAGGCATGATTAATTATAAATAAATTTTTTATTTTGTTTGAAATATTTAATAATAAATGGAAAATGTCCTAACACAGGGAAAAAGAATTATTTCTTTTTTAGAAGAGAAACCTTATCTACCTATTGTTCCGTTAATATTATTAAGTTTGATTATTATTGTTAGTTCTTATTTCGGGATCATACAAAAAAATGGATTAATTGTTTTAGGTTTAATTACCGGAGTTCTATTATTTATTTTATTTGTAAAATATCCGAAATTTTGGTTATACTCGGTAACGGCATTTACAATTGTTTTCTTTCGTGCCAGTGCTGAGGGTGTATCAGCTTTAGATGTTATATCAGGCTTCATATACCAGGGTACTTTATTCACATGGCTTTTCTGGCAAATTGGAGTTAAACACACGAAGATAGCAAGGAACATTGCCGACTGGTGCATAATATTTTTCTTTGTTTTTCTTTCGTTCAATTCTATTATTGCTGTTATGAACGGAGTATTATTTCTAAATTGGTTCCGTGAATACTCAATGATGGCTTTAATACTTTACTATTTCCCAATCAGACATTACTTTTCAGACAGGAAGGACTTAACCGGATTGTTAATATTGTTCGGATTTGTCCTTTTAATTACGGATTTTCAGCAATTTTATGATTACTATCATAAAGCCATGATGAATATAGTTTATGCTTATCAACTCAAAAGTGCACCCAATATAAACCAGGTTTTATTTACATCAAGTACAATTACATGTATTTTGTTTGCTCTCTATCAGAAAAAATTTATAAATCAATTATTAATTTTAATATTGGCTTCATTAACGGCATTTGCATTAGTGTCGACATTTTCAAGAACATTTTGGATAATATTATTAATTGAATTAGTTGTTATTTTTTTCTATGTACCTTTAACGAAAAAATTGAGATTAAGCATATACAGTGTAATACTAATCGCATCCTTTTCGATTTTTGTTTTTTATGTTTTTAAAGGTGGATATGATATTGCAATAAAAGTAGTAGAGAACAGGCTAAAATCATCCGAATTAGGATTAAAGGATATATCTGTTGAATCAAGATTGCAGGAATATCAAAGTGTATTAAAAAAAATCGAGCAATTCCCACTCGGTGGAAACGGAATGACAAAACAATTCAGTTTTCTTAATCCGATAAAAAATGAAACAACTATTACAGACATTCAACATAACGGTTATCTGTTTCTTTTTTATAGGATGGGAATCCCTTTATCCATATTTTATTTATTTGCATTATTATTTTTTACATTTCGATCAGCTATCTTATCTTGGAAAATTAAAGATAATTTTTATAAGCTAGTGGCATTGGGAGCTCTGAGTGTATTGATAACAGTTGTCATATCCGATTTTACCTGTACACAATTTGCAAGCAGGGATGGTACGTTTGTTATTGCTCTTGCTTATGCATTCGCAGGCATAGCGGAAAAAAATTTTTCAGAAAATCGAACATAATTTTGTAAATTTTGAAAATTATTTTAATTAAACATTATATGATATGGAAACCCTGATAGATTCAAATCCTGATTTTGCTTCAAAGCAAAGAAGAAATATTTTTAGAATTATTATTATATTCATAACAGTTATTTTTATCGGCAGGCTTGGCTTTATGCAAATTATACAGGGGAGTTTTTATAAACTTGAAAGCAATTCCCAGGCAATTAAGCAGGTCGTGGCTGAACCATTCAGGGGTGATATTTATGACAGAAACGGAGATATCCTTGTTAATAACGAGCCATCATTTACATTAACTATAACAAAGAATGATTTCACTAAAGAATCCATGATGCTGCTGGCTTCGATACTCGACGTTGATACCACAGACATAAAAAAAGAACTTGAACCATACTCCAATGTCTCTAAATTTACTCCAGTCAAAATTTTCCGTGACCTTGATTTCAATCAGACTGCACTAATCGAAGAATATAATGACCTTCTGCCAGGTGTTGATATTGTTGTTGATTTCAAAAGACTTTATAACTTCAGCGGAAATATGGCACATTTGTTAGGTTATTCAAGGGAAATAACTTCTGACCAAATTAAGCATATGCATGATTATAAGCCCGGAGATATCATTGGGCAAACTGGTCTTGAAAAAGAATACGAAGATATACTTAGGGGTAACAAAGGTATTAAATTTATAACAATTAATAAACTAGGAAAAAAAGTTTCAAGTTTTGATAACGGCAAGATTGACATCCCTGCAAGAAATGGTTTTGATTTATATTTAACCATTGATAAAAGGTTGCAGGCACATGCGGAAACTCTTCTTAAAGGTAAAAGAGGTGCACTTGTAGCAATAAATCCGAATAATGGCGAAATATTGGCTATAGCAAGTAAACCTGATTATGACCCAAGGGATTTCTCCGGTAAAATTCCACCTGACGTATTTCAATCACTAATCAATGACCCTGCCTGCCCGATGTATAACAGGTCTATTATGTCTGCATATCCACCGGGCTCTACCTGGAAAATGCTCGTTGCTTTAGCTGCTTTGCAGGAAGGAGTGATCGATGAAAACACTACTTTTTCCTGCAATGGCTCTATTAATATCGGTTATAAAAAATTCAAATGTCATGGTTCACACGGCAGAATTAATGTCAGAAATGCGATTAAATATTCATGTAATGTTTTTTTCTATGAAGTTGCTATGAGATTGGGCTTTGAAAAGATGCTCAAATATGCTAAAATGTTCGGCTTTGGTGAAAAAACATTTATTGACCTGCCAGATGAAAGCAGCGGGAAATTCCCATCCGATGCCTGGCTGAAAAAAAATTTCGGCAACTCTGGCATTCCTGCAGGATACCTTGCAAATTACGGGATAGGCCAGGGCGAAATAGCTGCTACACCGCTTCAAATGGCTGTTTATGCTTCGGCTCTCGCAACAAAAGGTGTTATTTATCAACCACACGTTGTAAGATACATTCATAATAACATTACAAATAAAATCGAACCCATAGGTTATGACAAAAAAGTTTTATCAATAAATAAACAATATTTTGATATCGTTCAAAAGGGAATGTGGGACGTTGTCAACTCTGGAGCAGGAACTGCAAATTCAGCTTACATACCCGGAATTGATGTATGTGGAAAAACCGGAACAGCTCAAAATCCCCATGGCAGAGACCACGCCTGGTTTATATGTGATGCCCCAATGAGTAATCCACAAATTGCTTTATGCGTTTTTGTTGAAAATGCCGGTTTTGGAGGTGCTGTGGCAGCACCTTTGGCAAGAGATTTTCTTTTATCGTATTTTTATCCTGATAAGTATAAAATCACTTCGCCTCCTTCTTCGACATTTACTGACCCTCTGGACTCAATAAGCAATAAGATTACTCAAAAAGTCAATTTAAATTATTAAATTCGTATTGATGTTGAATTTTTATTTTCAATTTACATTTTATGAAGAAAGTACTTGTTATTGACGACGCTGAATTCATTCTGGAAAGCACTTCTACTTTGCTTCATTTCGAAGGATACGATGTATTTACTGCTTCAGATGGATTAATAGGTATTGAATTAGCAATTAATAATAAGCCTGACTTAATATTATGTGATATATCTATGCCGGGGATGGATGGATATGGAGTACTCGAAAAGATTCGTCAATATCCGCAAACTTCAACAATTCCTTTTATTTTTCTTACTGCATTAACTGAAAAGAAAAATATGCGTATCGGCATGGAAAAAGGTGCCGATGATTATTTAATAAAACCATACACAAGAAACGAGCTAATCGCTGCGATTGACGCACAGTGGAATAAGCATTCACTTATTGATAAACAGGTACAGGAAAAAGTTGACGAGGTAGGTAGAAATGTGTCTTTCGCTCTGCCTCACGAGTTTAGAACAGTTTTAAATGAAGTTATCAATTCAGCAAAATATCTTAATAACACTGCCGCGAGCATACACCCGGAAGAAATAAAGGAATTAACTCACGATATTATATCTTCGTCAAAAAGATTGATGAAAATTACCGAAAGTTTTCTTTTCTATGTAAGGATTGAATCTATTTTATCGAATCCGCAAAAGAGGCTTTTGTTAAGAACTTTCA
>DAHXMP010000444.1 GCA_027371665.1 Bacteroidota bacterium
TAATAACCGTATTTATTTTTTCCGTACCGGAAATATACCGTATGTTATAAAATTAATAACATTTTATTATATCATATCAAACAATCTTGTTAATTTTGTTATTAAGCAACTAAATTTTTAAAAATGAGTTTTAGAATTTAACTTAAAAATTTATAAAAATTTTAATAAATTTAAGAATTATAAATAAGTCCTTATCCAGTGAGCAAAAATGAAAATTCTTATCGCAGATGACCACTCTGTTGTCAGGGAAGGTTTAAAAATGATAATAAAAAAAATGGATATATCTTCTTTTGTCGAGGAGGCGTCCAGCGGTAATGAGGCTCTCGAAAAACTTGAAAAGATTGAATACGACCTTGCAATAATGGATATATCAATGCCCGGCATGAGCGGATTAGATATTCTGAAAAAAATCAAGGATAAAAATAAAAAAGGCATATTTCTAATTCTCAGCATACACAAACAGGAAGAGCTTGCAATCCGTGCATTGAAACTCGGTGCATCCGGTTATTTAAGCAAAGACAGTGTTTATGACGAGCTTACGACGGCAATCAAAACAGTACTTAACGGCAGAACATACATATCTTCTGCTCTTGCAGAAAAAATTGCACTGAATAAAATAAAGGGGACAAGTATGTCATTGCACGAAAAACTATCCGAAAGAGAATTTCAGATAATGTGCATGCTTGCCAACGGCAAATCTGTCAAGGAAATCGCAGGTGAACTTTTTATCAGCGATAAGACAGTAAGCACACACAGAATGCGAATTCTCGATAAAATGGAAATGAAAAAAAATGCGGAACTTACCAATTATGCAATCAAAAATGATTTGATTGAATAATCATCTCTCGCTTTCACGCTGTATCTGCAAGCAAAACATCAAAAAATAAGCAAAGAATAAAATCATCACATATATCCCTGAAATTACCTGAAATTTTTGTCAGGCAAACACTTACATAAAAATCAGATATTAGCTTATACTCCTCAATCATCCACTTCATTACCTTTGATTAAAATTATTATTGCAAAAGGAAATAATACAATGAAAAAAGGGCTGATAAAAAAACAAAGGTTGCAAAACCAATTAAAAAATACCTTTTCAAATATTAATGGAGGTTATATGTTCATACACAAAACTACTTATTTATGGCTTTTATTGTCTGCCCTGATAATGTTTGGATGCAGTGAGAATCCTGCTAATATCAACGGCAAACAATGGCAAGTACCGCAATCAATAGAATCTCCATGCGGCGTTCAATATTATGATTTATATATAAACCAGACAACATTAGCCGGAAATGTTAGAATCGCTAATGACATGGACAGCGTTTATATAACTTATACATTAGACGGCAATTATCTTGCGGAACCAAACGGAATGGATGTATGGATGGATATCACAGCTCCGACAAAAAAAGGTACAGTCAGGCAATATCCTTTTCATTCGACAAACAGCGATTATGTTAATTCATATACTTTCAGTTTTGCACAAACCGATATAGGACAGTATATGGATGCAGGACATTTTTACTTTATGGCTTATGTTTCTGTTGTTACTCCCAAGGGTAATGGCAAATACAATAAAGCCAGCGACGGTTTTACCGTAGATATTTACAACCAAAATTCGAAAGGCTCCTGGTACGGTTATAACAGCTACCAAATTCAGTATTGCGGAGCAAGCTAAATTCAATATTAATCAATTTTTGAAAATTCGTTCTTTGAAATCAATAATAAACAAAAACCGCTAAGCCGCTAATGTTTGTGAACATAACATAACACCACCCTACACTGTGGGGACCAGGCTGATGCGGGTGGAGACCTCCTCCGGCATCCGAACTCCCTTCTCCCGCAAGGAGAAGGGCCGGGGAGGAGGGCTTTATTTTTTTTAGAATTTTCAAAATTAAACAAATCAATAATGATACTTTGACTGATAATAATAACTTTAAAAAATGAAAATTTTTACAAAAAAAACACTTTTTTCACCTCACTCTCAATCTTTCCAAAAGGGATTAGAACTTCTTTTACTAAAACCAAAAGGAAAAATTTCAAAATTAAAATTGTCTTCAATTTTTATCTGACTCCCCTATAAATTTTTTTTAGAATTGGACCTGTCAAATTAGATTTATTTTACGCAGAAATGACAGAATCTTTATTGGACTACGCTAAGCATGGCAAAAAAAAAGGCAAAGGCGTTCAGCCTCTGCCTTATTATCATAATAAATGATGTTTACATTTTCAGCAATGCCATTGCTTCTTTAATAGTCTGGGTAACGTGGTCAACGGAAGTCTGTAGCAATGCCTTTTCTTCGGCATTAAGCTTTAGCTCGATAACTTTTTCCATACATCCCTTGCCAAGAACCGCAGGAACGCCAACGACAACATCTTTATAGCCGTATTCGCCCGTTAGCAGAACGGAGCAAGGCAGAATCCTCTTCTGGTCTTTCACGATTGATTCTACCATTTGTACAGCCGCAGCTGCCGGTGCATAATAAGCACTGCCGGTCTGTAGATATTTCACTATTTCTCCACCGCCGCCTGCAGTTCTTTTAACGATGGCTTCAAGTTTGTCGGCGGGAATTAGGTCAGTAACAGGAATACCGGCAACTGTGGTGAATCTTGGCAGAGGCACCATAGTGTCGCCATGCCCGCCGAGTATCAAGCCCTGTATATCCTGCATCGAAACACCGAGTTCCATCGAAATAAAGGAACGGTAACGTGCAGTATCGAGAATGCCTGCCATGCCGATTACCTTGTTTTTCGGAAGGCCTGTAATCTTACCTGCGACATAAGTCATCACATCGAGAGGATTCGATACGATAATATAATAAGCGTTGGGAGAATATTTGAAAGCATTCTGAATACATGAGCTGACTATTTCTGCATTCTTGACCAATAAATCGTCGCGGCTCATTCCGGGCTTTCTTGCCAGTCCTGCCGTTTGAATAATGATGTCAGAATCTTTAGTAACCGAATAATCATTCGTACCGATTATCTTTGAATCGGATTCAAGTACCGGCATTGACTCATACATATCGAGACCTTTACCCTGCGGAATGCCTTCGAGAATATCAACGAGATAAA
>DAHXMP010000449.1 GCA_027371665.1 Bacteroidota bacterium
TGCAAGGCTAATGTTTTTTATACCTGCATTCAAAAATTCATTTACGATTCCAAAAACTTTATCTTCGGAAATGTCTCCTTCGAATCCGCAGCCAAAGGCAGATTGAACAGAAACCTGGACTTTCTTTCCTGACTTTAGCAATTCTTTTGCCATATTTATTATTCTTGCTTGTGCTTCGGCAACACTCATACCTGTGTTTTTCATAGAATGAGTTTCGCTTGCGGAAACCCCCATGCAAAACATTTCAACGCCGCAGGCAATGCCTCTTTCCATTCCTTTCTCATTCAGTACTAATCCGGATAAAATAACATTCTTCAATTTGTTGCCGGGCATATTGAAATGTTCGAATAAATCATCGGTATCGGCCATTTGCGGAACTTTTCCCATATGTACAAAAGAACCTGCTTGTATAATATCAATTCCCGAAGCGGCGAGTTCTTCTATCCACTGAATCTTAGTAATTGTCGGGACCGGCTCACTTTCCATCTGTAGCCCGTCCCTCATACCGACATCGTGAATTTTAATATTTTTAAAATTGGAAATATCCATAATTTTCCTAAAAATAAATTATGATTTCATAATACAAAGGTTTAATAAATTCAATATCCGGAAATTTATAATTTAAAAATTGAAAATATTGAAAAAAAACATAATGTAATGGATTACTTGAATAATAATTTCTCGGCTACCGCATTGGCAATATCGAGAGTTTTCGAAGTACCTCCCATATCGTAAGTCCTGGCTTTGCCTTCTTTGATAACATCGGCAACAGCCTTTTCAAGGGCAACAGCCTTCTCAGTTTCACCGAGCCAGTCGAGCATCATCTTTGCGGCAAGAATCGTCGCAATCGGATTTACCTTATACAAGCCGGAGTATTTCGGTGCCGAGCCGTGTGTCGGCTCGAACACGGCAAGCTTTTCACCAATATTACCGGAACAGCCGAAGCCCAGTCCGCCTACCATCTGTGCGCACAAATCGGAAATTATATCTCCATATAAATTCGGAGCAACGAGCACATCATAGTTATTCGGATTTTTCAGCAGCCACATTGTCATTGCATCAACATTTGCCTCGTCGAACTGAACTCCAGGATAATCTTTGGCTACTTCCTTTCCGATTTCGAGGAATAATCCGTCGGTTGCACGGACAACATTTGCTTTATGAACAATGGTAACTTTTTTTCTTCCGAATTTTTTCGCATAATCATAAGCCGCCCTAATGATTCTCTCAGTACCTTGTTGTGTATTTATTTTGCATGAAATTGAATATTCGGTCTCTTTAAGATTTTTGAATTTATCGAACGGTTTAGACAGTTTAGCAAGAACATCCGATAATTCCTTAGGAACAGAATTGAATTCGACCCCTGAATACAAATCCTCGGTATTTTCCCGAAACATCACTATATCAATATTATCCTTGAAGTTTAACGGATTTCCCGGGTATGCTTTTGTGGGCCTTAGACAGATATACAGGTCGAAAAGCTGTCTCATCCTGACAATCGGAGAGCGGTAAATCAAACCTTTGCCCTTTAGTTCGGGAATCAATTCGGCTTCGGCGGCTTTTACCGGTTTCGATGTAATTGCACCGAACATAGCAGCGTCAACGCTGTTTAGCAAGTCAATCGTTCTCTTCGGGAAGGCATCTCCCTCCTTACACCAAAAATCCCAACCAATATCACCATGAATATACTCTGCTTTCAGATTCAGCTTATCCAAAACAATTTTTGCCGCCTCGAGAACCTCGATTCCAATTCCGTCACCGGGCAGCCATGCAATTTTGTAACTTTGTTTCTTTTGCTTCTGTTCGGCCATGTAAAATTTCTCCTTATAGAATGATTTATTATTAATTACAGATTTATCAAAAATAATTTATTTAAAAATTTAAAAAGCTTTTATAATAACATCTCCTGATTGTTTGGGAGCAGTATCGTAAATGTTGTCCCGTGGTTTATTTCACTCTTAACATGAATTTTTCCCCTGTGAGCATCAATAATCCAATGCACAATTGATAAGCCTAATCCAAATCCTTGAATGTTACCCGACCTTGCTTTGTCAATCCTGTAAAATCTGTCAAAAATATGACTTAATTCATTTTCATCCATTCCCGTTCCGGTATCACTTACGACAACTTCCGAAAAAATTTTCCCTTTTGAAATGCCAATAAATATTTTGCCTCCCTCCGGTGTATATTTGATGGCATTATCAACGATATTCAAAACAGCCTGGTGAATTCTTCCGGTATCAATTTCGAGTATGACATTTTCTTCAATATTTGAGTCAACTTTTATTCCCTTAGATTCGGCGAGGATTGCGGCATCTTCTACAATATCCTGCATAAGTTTCGATAAATTGCCTTCATCCATTGCCAGTTTAACGTGTCCCGTATCGGCACGGGAAAGTTCCAATAATGTTTCAACTACATTTGACAGCCTGTCAACTTCTTCGAGGGCACTAACGATTACGGCTTCATATTCTTCGGTCGTTTTACGGCTGTGTAAAGCAATTTCAAGCTCTCCTCTTAAAATTGTCAAAGGTGTTTTCAATTCATGCGATGCATCCGACGAAAACTGCCTCGTTTGGATAAAGGAGTTCTCGAGGCGTTCAATCATTTCATTCAAAGTCTTTGTCAGCCTTCCGATTTCATCATTCAAATTATGTTCAGGCAGACGCTTATTCATATGTTTTGCGGTGATTTCATTAGCCGTTTTCGTGATTTCATCCACGGGCCTCAGGGAAATTTTTGCAAGGAACATACCGCCAGCCACAGAAACAAGAAGAATTAAAGGAAAGGCTGCTAGCAATGCTATGAATAACTGTCTTAACTGGCTGTCAATAACATTAGAGGCATATCCTATCGATATTACCGCATTTTTTGTCCTTTTAATAAACAGCCTTAGCCGCTGGCTGTTCATGTTAAGATATGAAAAAACCGAATCAATATCTTCATGCAAAGTGATAATCGAAGGCGGAATAGTATATGAATTAGAGCCTTTAACGAGAACAGAATCGCTCGTAACCTGCATTTTCAATGTATGGGTGAGAAAAATCGGCAGAGAATCGGATTTAAGATTTTCGGAACGCCAAACAATCTGATTATTAGTATCTGAAATTTGTATAAAATAATTTTTCGGCTCGAGGAGAATATGTTCATAAATAGCCGACCAGACAGCACTCCTGGCTTTTTCATCGTTTTTGGGTTCTGTGCCGGGCCTCAAAGGTCCTACAAATCTCCGCTTTTCGTCTTCCAGAAAGATTGCAAATTTATCCATTCCTTCTTTCGATTGCTTTTCATGTTTGATTACTTTGGGCTTTAACGCTTCAAGAGTATTTTCTTTAATAATATTATCGAGTGATTCGGCGACGTTGACAATCGAGGCATCGAGATTTTGATGTAATTCGTTCGATACGGAGAGATACATGTAAACACCGAAAGAAGACAATGAAAGAACGACAATGGCACTATACCAAAAAGTCAACCTTGTTTTCAGCGATACCTTTATTGCCATTGTTATTCGTCTATCACATAAATAAAACATAAAATTAGCATGAAAATAAAATTAAGAATTTTTTTGTTAAAAAACCTTGAAAAAAAGGAATTTGAATTATTTAAATTCAGATTATATTAACTATAATATATGAGTGGCTTGATAATTGATATAATTAATAGATAGTAAATAATTTTATAAAGAATTAATTTTATTAAGGGTATTCAATTAATAAATTCAACAGTTAGAGAGGAAGATACGATTTATTTAGATGAACGGCGAAACTGAAAATAATGAAGATTTAGAAATAAAAGAAACAG
Source organism: Bacteroidota bacterium (assembly GCA_027371665.1). Taxonomy (GTDB): domain Bacteria; phylum Bacteroidota; class Ignavibacteria; order Kapaibacteriales; family UBA2268; genus DAHXMP01. The sequence goes on from DAHXMP010000449.1 coordinate 3,805, forward strand.
AGTTCAAGAAGAAATCTTTTTGGAGCAAATTATTAAAAATCATTTTAAGAATTGCCCTGATTTGTATTGCTTTCGTTTTTACGGTTTCTGTCGGATTTATTCTCCTTTCTCAGACTGCCGGATTCAGGCACTGGCTTTCGGGTTACCTGTATAATATGATTAATAACGAGCTTGAAGGAAGACTCACATTTTCCGACGTTAAGCTGAATCCGCTGAAAGGAAGCCTTGAAATCAACGATGTCTGCCTAATAGCCGGCGGAGATACATTAGTAAAATGCCCACTTCTGGATGTTAATTTTTCCGTTAAACCCCTGCTAATGGAAAAAGCGATTGTAAGAAGCATTGTACTGGAATCGCCTGTCATCAAAATTTTACGCAGCCGTATGGATAGCTCATGGAACATAGAGCATGTCGCAAAGCCAAGTACCAACACTGCCAAATCAAAGTCAAACTGGATAATAGACGTTTCAAAGCTTGAAATCAGGAATGGCAGGGTGGTTTTGTACGATTCCACATATTCTCATTTTAAATCTCAAAATATTGATTACGGAAATCTCAGCCTCGACAAATTCAACCTGAAATTATCTGCTCTGCTGAAATTGAAGGAACCATCATTCTCCGTAAATCTCGAAACTTTAAATTTCATCGAAACACACTCACAGCGTCGTCTCGATAATTTATCTTTAGAAGCTAAAATTGATACTTTAGGCATGGAGGCTGCATCATTGACAATCAATACGCCGGATTCAAAAATTGATTTACAGGCAAAGCTTTCAGGCATTAATGTTTTCGGAGATTCTAAAAATATTGATTTTGGCAGTGCTCCCTTAAGCCTCAGCATGAAAGCCAAACCAATCAGTACGGATGAGTTTCTCAGGTATCTTCCACTGCCGTTTAAGTTATCCGGTTCTATTATTGTTGATATTTCAGCAAGCGGTAATTTGAATAACCTGTCGGTTGACGGGCTGAATTTAAAATTAGCAAAATCGGATGTCAAAATATCCGGAAAGCTTAAAGAATTATTAAATCCGGAAAAATTTAAATACGTCATTAACATAAAAGACACAAGGATTGTTGATACAGATATTTTCAGTTTACTACACTGGCTTGACAGAAAAAGCATTCCAGACTTTGGAAATGTTGAAATAAATAATACCAAAGTCAGCGGCAGTAAGGACTCCATCGGAATAAGCATTAATGCATCGAGTTCATTAGGCAAGATAACGGGAAATGCCGGATTGGGCTTTAGTGTACCTATGACATACAGTGGAATACTGAAAACAGAAAATCTGAACATAGGCAGTATTTTACATGATACCAGATTATCGAGTGCTATAAATTCATCTGTTAATTTCAGCGGTTCAGGAACAGATTTAAAAAATTTAATGGTGAAACTCGGTATTCAATCGAGCAATTCGCGTTTCTCCGAGTATCATTATAATAACTTCAAACTTGCAGCATCCGTTGACGGTAAAGGAAATATTCTTGTAGATACACTAAGGCTTGTATTGAATAACAGAAGAAGTTTCGACTCAACGGATATATCCGGAGAAGAGCCGGCAAAAGCAGATATAAGGGGGATTTTGAATATAAAGAATCCTGAACATCCTTTTTACAATTTTGATATAAGACTTAACGGTCTCGATATTGCCTCATTGTCCGGTAATCAGTATGCTCCCGTTTACTTTGATGGGGACATATCGGTTAAAGGGGAAGGATTAGAGCCTGACAGCATTATGGGGGGGTTGAAAGCCAATGTCAATGAGTGTGTGTTTTCCGACAGGGCTTTAACTCCATTTAAACTCGATGCAGATTTCACAAGGAATGAAGGATGGAGAAGCTTAATATTAAAATCGGATTTTTTAAATGTTTCCCTGGCAGGTAATTATAGATATACAAATCTTTTAAATATGCTTGAAACACAGGGGAATATAATTTCTGATTTTGTACAAAAAAATATTAATAAGTTTAAGATTGACAGTAATTCCATGCATGGAAATCCGGTAATAAAAAATACAGCAGGATTTGAACCAATGAGTCTCACATTCCATTCAGACATTAAGGACCTGTCTTTATTGTCGGTATTTCTGAAGAAAACGAAGCTCCATTCTATTTCTACTATAGAAATGCAATGGAATGTAACCGGGGATGAAAGCAAGTTGAAGCTCGATTCATTAATCGTCAATGATATCGAACTTGAAAACCCGGATATTCATATTTCATCAGGGCCTTTGAACATTGCAGGGAATTTCGATATAAGAATCAGGGATTCTGTTCCTGAATTGAGCCAGGCAAAAATAGATTTTTATGCCTTATCGGATATTGCTATAAATAAAATAATTCTAAAAAATCCTTTATCGAGGATAAATTTTAAAAATAATATCGCTGATTTTGAGATTTCTTCGATTTTAAACGATATGATCGGTTTCTATAACAAAGGAACTATAAATTTTAATGATACTTATATTAATGCGGAAATAGACAGCACGAGGATTGATTATCATGATTCGGTAAGCTGGTTCTCGCAGGAACATATTATCTTTAATTTAGATAATCGGGGAATAGATTTCAAATCATTGCATTTAGAAAGGAAGAATGCAGAATCAGTAAGCCTGAAAGGCTTGTATAGTGAAAACAGCAATGATTTATTATTGAAAATTGATAAATTTAACCTTAAGGATTTATCATTGTTCATGCCCCCGGAGAAAATCAAGTTGATTGATAAATTGAATGGTGAAGTTGATTCCCTTGGCCTGCAAATAAAAGGAAGCTTGAATAATCCCGAACTCGGCTTGAATTTTTTTGCAGACAGTATATCTTATAACGGAACTTATATCGGTAACATATTCGGTTTACTGAACCATAAAGATTCTCTTGTTAAGGGGAATCTTAGTATTATAAATTCAAAAAGGGAAAACAATCAAAAAGTTCTGACTGTAGATGTGCGTTCACTTCCCTTGAACCTTGCATTAACCCCGGTACAAAAAAGAATACACCAGGCTTTTCCTTTCGATGTACAGCTTAAAGCGGAGGACTTGCCTCTTGAGTTAGCCTCACCTTTCATACCTGCTCTCGAAAACCTGAAGGGTGATGCCGATGCTTATATTGAAGTAACAGGATATGTGCCTGATAAAATAAGCATAACCGGTGACCTTCAATTCGACAACAGCTCATTTGTCCTGGCAGGAAATAACATTGGATACAGGGCAATAGGAAAAATAAAACTTGAATCCGATAAAATTGTTCTTAAAAATATAGAGCTATTCAATATGCCTGACGATTATAAACCGGGTAAAGCTTTAATCAGCGGGGAAATTGGCTTTGAAAACTTTCAAATGGGAAATTTCGATATTAAAATTACTTCTCCTTCTTTAAAAGTATTGAGCCCTGCTTCGATAAAATCAATACCTGCACTTTACGGAGATTTAATTGTATCAACCGGTCCGGGCCCCCTGAGATTTTTCGGGTCTCTGGATGAACCGTATTTAGAAGGTGATGTTAATATTGAAAGAGCAAACCTTGAACTGCCAAACACAAATGCTGCACAGGTAAAAAAATCGGTTTTCAGATACGTTAAGAAGGAACATTTTCTGAGAATACTGGAAGTAAAAGATACAACCGGGGCATCTGACAGCACAAAAAGGTTTACTGTTAATATGCCTGCAAATTCAGCAAGAAAAAAGGATATAGGGGAACTTATTGATTATGATTTAAACATCAGGCTGCTGGGAAATTTCTTTGTAAACATGCCTCTTGGAAACTTACAAACACTTTTTGCTGAATTAGGGGTAAAAGACCCGTCACAGCCTCTTCGATTTGTAATGAAGCATGGTAATTCAGAACCGAATTTATACGGAGATATTGTTGTCAAAGAAGGTTCGACATTAAATTTCTATAAACAATTTGCTACCTCAGGCAGTATTTCTTTCCCGACGGGAAAGGTTACAAATCCGGGATTAGACCTTGTTGCACAATATACCGGGATGAGTACCATATCTAATGAACCAAGAGATTATACCGTGATTTTGTATGTTACCGGTACAAAAGAAAAACCAATAATTAAGTTTAGTTATACAATTAATGATAAGGAAGCGGTTGGGGATTCCTCGAAAATCAGGGAGGATGCTATTTTACTGTTAATTTTCGGGAAGACAAAGGATGAGTTGAAAGGTAACCTGATGAAAGGATTTATTGATGTTGGAAGTACGGCTTCTGCCGCCGCCTCGTCTGTGCTTACTGAAGCTTTACAGGGAACGGGAGTAATTCAATCGGCAGATATTGACTTCGGTAAAGGAACCTGGGAAGATGCAACTCTTAAAATCTCGGGGCAGATTTACGGAACGAAGTGGAAAATTGGGGGCAACGTAGCTGACTTTTCAAACAACAGTGAATTCAGTATTGAATATCCGCTTCCTCTGGTTTTAAGTCCCGTGATTCAGATTACACGCTCAATAAACACATCTAATCCTACGACAAAGAATCAGAAGGAATTTGAGTTTAAAATCAAAATAGGCAATAGCTGGTAACCGGTTTTAAAGAACTACTCTTCTCTAAAAAACAGTGCGGTTAATATACTGCGAACCCATAAGAACTAATCATTTTGCCTGACCTGCATATCAATAAATAAGTTCCGGATGCAAGACTAACAGTTGAGAAGTTAAAAGTATAATTGCCAATGGGTAAAGTCCCGTTATACACATTACTTACTTTACTGCCGAGTTCGTCATAAATTTCAACTCTTATATTATTTTGCTGTGCGACATTCAGATTGAAATTTCCTGTTATTCCTTTCATAATCGGATTAGGATAGACCAGTGATTCGGTTACATTATTATCTTTGTTTTCCCTGACAGACAAAATTGAGGATGATATTTCGCAAAGGACCTGTGTTGTGTCAATTTTAACAGAGTCGGGTTGAAAAGCAAGTCTTAAGCTGAATTGCTGGCTTCGGCTGTCATTGAGAACGGTATCTTTTTGTAATTGATGATTTGTGCCATAGAATATAATTACAACGGGAGCGATAAATACACCCGGAATGCTGTCTGTTTCAGGCTGAACCTGGTTTAAATCAACAGTTATATTATATCCTTGAGTGCCCCAATCCCTCGATATAGTATTGAGCTCATAAACGGGATGCCCGGCATGATAGACCCATTGGTCGAAAAACGTATCGAAAGACACGGGCGGGTTAGGCACATCCATTTTGAAAGAATTTTTGAAATCATCCGTTTCAATTGATTGGTAAGCATACCTGTGTAACATATTTCTTATAGCGGGAAAGAAAACACTGTCGCCGAGCATTGAGCG
>DAHXMP010000465.1 GCA_027371665.1 Bacteroidota bacterium
CAGTTTGTCTGAACTGTTTGATTTGTGGGATTGGGATGATTTTTACACCTACCCTGACCCTTCGACTACGCTCAGGGTGACAAATCAGAGATTCCTGCTTTCGCAGTTATGGCAGAGGTTGTGAGACCCTTCGACTACGCTCAGGGTGACATTGCTCAAGGTGACAATAATTAATAAGAGAAAATTATATGATTGATGCTTTTGATATTTCCGTCATATTGGACTGCTCGCCGGCTTCCCTTTTGATGACAACGAGGGTTTTATCGTCGTTATACATGGATTCGGATGTGAACTTCTGCACATCTTCAATGATAGCGAGAGCAATGCTTTCGGAAGTCCCGGCACTGTTCTGCCTGATTAATTCGTTAAGCCTCTCTTCGCCGTACAGGTTCCCGTTTGCATCCTGGCTTTCGGTGATTCCGTCTGTGTAGAGCACAAGCACGTCTCCCTGGTGCATCCTCACGTTTTCAACGCCGAAAGTCTGATGCTCGGCAAGACCCAGCATAGGACCCGTCGGTTCGAGGTATTTGATAGTATCCCTGTCGGGTTTGTAATGAACAGGCGAGCAATGCCCCGCATTAGCGTACAGAACGAGCCTGTTGGAAGCATGTGTAAGCTCGCAGAAAAACAGGGTAACGAACCTCTCATAAGGAAATGTTTCCCAGACAAGCCCGTTCAGCCTCGAGAACAAATGGGAAATCTTGGTTGCAAAGCCTGTCCCCATCCTGATTGCACCGGACACGAACAGAGCCTGAACTGCCGCGGGCAATCCCTTGCTCGAAGCATCACCGATAACGATGGACAGGTGCTCCTCGCCTTCATACTCGCTTTTCAGGTAATCGAAATAATCTCCCCCGACCTCGCTGTCCGGGATGCACAGACCGTAAATATCGTAATCGAGAAATTTTATGCTGTGTTCCGGGAAAAGGTTTCGCTGGATTTCCGAAGCTCTCAGCAGGTCCCGCCGGATTTTCTTTTCTTCAGCCTGCTTCACTAGATTTCTAATGGCAATGGTAGCAATACCGCTGATGATATTCAGCGTGTCATAAAATGACTGCAATATTTCCATGGCATTGAACCCAAGCACATACTGGTAGAATTTGCTTCCCTTAAGCCTGACGAGATTGCCGACACCGACCATCGAATAGGCACTGATGCCTTTCTGCTTCAGCAGTTCGTCGGTTTCGCTTGCGAGTAAAGTTCTCTGCTTTGCCAGCTTCGCCATAGCCGGCTGGTCCTCGATTGGAATAGAATAGCCCTTCGGAATCCTTTCGGTTTTGCCGAACTGAAATCTCAGCGTGTATTTATTTTCCGACGGAACAAGCTCCCAAATCCTCCCGCCGATTATATCGAATTCCTTGTGCCCGACAATATCCTTAACGAGGGATTTTAATAACGGAAGCTCACTTTTGAAGTTCCTCGAAGTCAGGTTTTCGAGGAATTTTAATGTATCTCTCTGGTTTGTATAATTATAATGCATACGTTTTTTAAAAAATAGACAACTAACTTATAGACGGACACATCATTTTAATAGTGATTGTTTAATCCAGCAATTGGGGTTCATCTACCGAAGCTTACATCGTTAACATTAATAGCATAATAAAAATTCAGGGCTTGCAAAGGGTCAGTTTAAAAAAAGGA
>DAHXMP010000466.1 GCA_027371665.1 Bacteroidota bacterium
AGTTTATTATCCTTCTGTTATTTGTTTGCATCTCAGGTTCGCAAACCAAACAGCAGGATGATATAACGGTGAAGCAGGATGAGCCAATAAAGCTGCTCAATGCTGACAGTCTTCACGGTTTTCAAAACGAGAGCGGAAACGTAAGGGAATTTATTGGAAATGTCAGGCTTGCACAGGTTGACGTATTAGTAAGAAGTGACCGTGCTTTACAGTATCTCGATTTAAATGTGGCAGATTTATTCGGGAATGTTGTGATTACCCAACAAGACCTGACTTTAAAAGCTCCTCATATAAATTATAACGGGAATACAAAACTAGCCGTTGCTGACGGCGGTGTCGAACTGAAAGATAAAGATGTTACACTGAAAGCGGATTACGGCAATTATTCTACTGAAACGTACCTTGCAAATTTTACAAAAAATGTAAAGATGTGGGATAATAAATCTACTCTGAAAGCCGATTCCGGGGTTTATTCGAGAAATACTCATATTGCAGATTTTTATCATCATGTAATTGTCGAAGATGATTCTGCTATCACCTTTGCAAACCATGTTAATTACAACAGGAACAACAGGAACAGCTTCGCTTATGGCAACGTCTATGTCAAGGGTAAATTCACAAATGTAGTGTTAACAGGAGACACCATTTTTAATATCCCGAAGGAAAGCTATACGAAAGCTTACGGACAGCCTGTTCTTTACCAGGTGGACACTATAAAAGCTGAAACTTATGATTCAACCGTTAATGAACAAACGCTTTTAATGAACGACACAGCAAAGAACACAACATACAAATTCGATACTTTGAGCGTATCATGCGATACGATGGAAGCATTCAGGCAAGCTGATTCGGCGAGATATGTGTTCACCGGAAACGTGGAAATGGCAAGGGGAAATTCTTATTCGAAGGCAAATAAAGCGATATATTTTACGGATAAAGAAATCATAATTCTCACAGGCTCCCCTGTTGTCTGGTATGATTCCACGCAGCTTCACGCTGATTCCATTGTGATATCGCTTCCTCAGAAAAGACTGAATGAAATTCGGGCATATGGTAATGCGATTGCCGGCTCGAGGGACGACACATTAAATCCTGACAGAATCAATCAAATCATGGGCGATAATGTGAATGTCCTCATCATACAGGACACCATCAGACGAATCACATCTTATGGAAATGCTAAAAGCCTTTATTTCTCTGCAACAACAGAATCGGATGAAGGAGCGGCAAGAAACAGTTCGGATTCAATAATTATTGATTTTGACATGGGGAAGGTAGATACAATTCTCTGGCTTGGAGGTATCGAGGGTGAATACTTTCCCTCGGTTATGTTCGAAAATAATGTTCAGAAAATTTATCTCCCGGCTTTTAAGTGGTCTGATGATAAACCCAGGAAAAAGAAAATACCGGTTTACAGTTTCAAATAACCACAAAACTTTTATCAGTATTATTTACCTGATAAACGAATAAAAGCTGTAACTAATAATTTGACCAAATAATTATATAAATTTTCTGTTTATTAAAAAAGGAATAATAATTCTTAAAAAT
>DAHXMP010000468.1 GCA_027371665.1 Bacteroidota bacterium
ACCTGAAAACGGTAGTTACAACGAAAAGTTTATAAATTGTTCACCTGCAGGTTCATATTTTATTTTAAATAAGTTGGCTGTCGGTCTAGGAATAAGTTACAACTACAATGGAAAATACAATCCCTCAACTTCCGGATTAAATTATTACGATGTTTCACTAGAGTACGGTCCTATAATCAAATATTATTTTATGGATGAAAAAGTTGCCCCTTATATTGAAGCTAGATATGCTGTAGATATATTTAACCTGGTCGGTAATGACAAGAAGTATGGCTACACAGCGAGTATAGGATTCGGAATGAATTATTTTATTACAAAAAATTTTTCACTTGAGCCCTATATTAAATATCAATATAGGATAAAAGAATATTTGGTATTTGGTGAAACAACTCCAGGACAAACGTATCTCATTGACAAAAATATATTATACGGGTTCGGAGTCGATTATTTTATAAATTAATTGTTTCAGTGCATTTTATGAAACTATATGAAGGAGTATTAAGATGTTAAAATTTAATTTTAGTAAATGTCTCTTAATTTTATTCATTTTACCTTGTTGTATAAAAAGTTACTCGCAAGAAATATCATATCTTCATTCCGGTACATATAATTTTTCCGGTTCATTCGATTTTACTTCTACAACAGAATCATTACCTGAAAACGGTAGTTACAACGAAAAGTTTATAAATTGTTCACCTGCAGGTTCATATTTTATAATTGATAGATTATCCATAGGCTTGGGGATAGATTATAATTACACAGAGAAGCATGGAATATTTGCCGACGATTACAATTATTATGATGCCTCGATAGCTTTCGGCTTAATATAAATCTTTCCCAAATCCAGCACCGGTTTTATACTTGTAACGGTTATTCCGTTTATTTTTCTTGTTGTATAACCGACGAACTGCACCTGCAGATTATAACTGCCCGGCTTTATATTCTTCAGATTAAACTCCCCGCTTTTTGCCGTTACCGTACCGCTTACAAGCTTGTTGTCTTTAGCACTTAGCAACAGTACGTTTGAAAATTCAACCGGTTTTTTTGTCGATTCATCAAAAACTTTACCCGTTATTGAACCGGCGTTTCTTGTCGTTTGCTGTTGCCCGAATAATAAATTGGTTAAGGTGACCGTGATGATTAAAACTATAAATTTTCTTTTGTGCATAATTCGTCAGTATAAGTCTGATATAAATATTACCCATTTTAAAATAGAGCCAAATTTAATTTTTTTAGATGAAAATAAAATGAAAAAATCATACAGTACATTAAGAATTTTTGTGAGGGAGATTAATCAATTAAAATAAGAGGATGTTTCGGCGACGAAATTTCTACTGCAAAGTCCAAATCATTTGGACTCGATATTTACTTATCATTGCTTTTCTATTTCAAGTTTGCTAATTTAAAAAAGAAAATGATGTTAAGTTATTACTAAATAAGGAAGGTTAATATGTTAGGTTCTCAAAGTGAACTTTATAATGAGATTAAGAATATTCCATCTCAATTTTTGCCAACCGTTTTAGAGTATGTAAAAATGATTAACAAGAAAGCAAAAAAGGGAGAGTTAAGCGATACTGAATATTTAAACAATATCCCCGGCATGGCAGAGTTAATTATTAAAGAAGCAAACAGAGATTTAAAGGAATATTCTGATGATTTAGATTGGTAATGTATAAACTTAAATACTCTCCGCAAGCTAAAAAGGATGCCAAGAAATTAGCCTCATCCAAATTAAAAGAAAAAGCAAAAACTCTCTTACTAATCATTTCACACAATCCTTATGCCTTTCCACCTGAATTTGAATTTCTATCTGGAAATTTGAAAGGACTTATTTCAATTAATAAAATAATTCACTCTAAGCCCGTAAAGAATATTTTGATCGGTTAAGTATCCATATATTGGGAATTGAGGGCTTGCAACATAGTAAAGCCTCGTTTTATATTGGTAATCAATATATGGTTCAATTGAAAAAGATTTTGTTGCGAAATAATTCATTCCCAATCCTATGCTTGCACTGTAGCCTAAGTATTTGGTGTTTTGAGAAAGGCTAAAAATATCATGAGTGTAGGCTATCTCTGCAAAGGGAGCGAATCTATCATCAATAAAATAATATCTGACCAAAGGGCCGAAAGCTATAGAGGCATCATAATAATTGTAATCGTCGGCATATATTCCATGCCTCTCTGAGTAATTATAATCTATCCCCAAGCCTAT
>DAHXMP010000470.1 GCA_027371665.1 Bacteroidota bacterium
TGCTTATTACGTATCAAACGATAATTCATACGGGCTGGGTGATATATTCAGGATTAGGCTTCCTGAAACATTAAGACCGTTACCGGTTTTGCTTATTCATGGCAAGGTAATTAATAAGAAGAACCGGACACCGGTAGCTGCAATTATTACTTATGACCAGGTGCCATCCAAAAAGGAGGCAGGAATTGCACGTTCTGACCCAATGGGAAATTACAAAATTGTCTTACCTGCAGGTTACAGATATAATTTTCATGCAAAAGCTGACGGTTATTTCCCGGCTATTGACAGTTTCGATTTAAGGTACCTGTCTTTATATACCGAATTGGAACGTGATATAGAGCTTACCCCGCTCGAAGATTCAATTATGTGTTTCAGGAACATTTTGTTTAGTTCCGGTAAATCGGCACTTTTCAAAGAGTCAATAATCGAACTCGAAAAAGTCGTTAAATTTATGAATGAGTATCCTGAAATTAACCTCGATGTGTATGCTCATACCGACAGCGTCGGTGGTGAAGACATGAACCAAAGACTTTCAGAAAAAAGAGCTAATGAAGTTACTAACTATTTATTCAAGAGGGGAATTGACCCGAGCAGGATTCAATCGGAAGGTTTCGGGGAAATGAGGCCTCTCTGGAGCAATACGACTCCTGAAGGCAGGCAGTACAACCGGCGTGTTGAGTTTAAAGTCTGGAGAAATATTCTCAGGTAAATTTCTGAATTTATTCTCGATTTTTTTCAGTAGGATAAGTGTCATTATTACTCCTGCAATTAAAGCAATGACAGGGAAAAAAAGCCAGTAATTTTTTAAATAGATTGCAGCAAAGGCAAATAATATCGAGCCTAAAAAATTAGCCCCAATAATATATAATTTCCCTTTTTTGATATTTTTCCTGAATGAATTTTCTGTCATAAGGATTTTAAAATTTTTAAACAATTTTATCTTAATGCTTGTTCAAGAGCAGTCCTGGCATCTGTTTTGGCATCCCTGTATTTTACAATCATTGGAGCTGAAATAGATAATCCGAATTTTTTTCCGAATTCACTATCAACAGAACGTGAACCCGGAATAACTACCGCTCCTTCAGGTATTTCCAATGGAATACCTGAATCAGATTTCAAAAGTTTTTCATTAACAAGGTCAAATACTTTAGTTGATGAGTTCAGTATCACACCTGAACCGAGCACGGCATTTTTTCTGATAATTACTCCTTCATAAACACCGCAATTACCGCCAATCATAACATTATCTTCAATAATTACAGGCCTTGCTCCGGGGGGTTCGAGAACTCCTCCAAGCTGAGAAGCGGCACTCAGATGAACACCTTTACCAACCTGGGCACAAGTACCGACAAGAGCATGAGAATCAATCATCGTTCCTTCATCAACGTAAGCTCCGATATTTATGTACATCGGGGGCATACATATCACACCTTTGGCAACATAAGAACCTGTCCTTATCGAAGAACCTCCGGGCACAAGCCTGATTGAGTTTTCAATTTCAACGGGTTTTAAAGATAATGAATCCTTATCAAAATATCTGAAATTTTCATTTAATGACATATCAGAGTTATCATACTGCACTTAAAATTGCAGAAAACAATAATCTAAAAAAAGAATCAGGACTTGTATTCAGTG
>DAHXMP010000471.1 GCA_027371665.1 Bacteroidota bacterium
TGATGCACAGAAAGTAGCACAATCAAGCGGCATGGGAAGGCGAATTAATACCGTTATGCAGGTGTGCTTCTTTGCCATTTCAGGTGTTCTGCCGAGAGAACAGGCTATCCAGTCCATCAAAGATTCGATTCGTAAAACATACGGCAGAAAAGGCGATGAAGTCGTTAACATGAACCTGAAAGCCGTTGATAATACACTTGCAAATTTATTTGAAGTCGAAGTTTCCGGTAAAATTTCCGCTAAATTTGATTTGCGTGAACCTGTGCCGGCTAATTCTCCCGAATTTGTTAAGGATGTAATTGCCGAAATTATAGCAGGCAGGGGCGATGAGATTCCCGTAAGCAAATTCCCGGTTGACGGCACTTACCCGACAGCGACAACACAGTATGAAAAGAGAAACATTGCATTGGAAATACCCGTTTGGGATGATACAATCTGCATTCAATGCGGCAAATGCCCCATGGTTTGTCCTCATGCTTCCATCAGAATCAAGGTTTTCGACCCGAAAGAACTGAAAGATGCTCCACCGACATTCAAGACTATGGACTGCAAAGATAAAGAATGGAAAGGGCTTAAATATGCAGTTCAAATTGCACCGGAAGATTGCACGGGCTGCGGCGTTTGTGTAGAGGTTTGCCCTGTAAAAAATAAAACAAATACGAGTTTGAAAGCATTGAATCTTTCTCCCCAGCCTCCGTTAAGAGAGCAGGAAGCCAAAAACTGGGACTTCTTCCTCAAAATTCCCGAAACAGACAGAAGCACTCTCAAGGTAAATGCAGTAAGGCAGCAGCAAATTCAAAGGCCCCTCTTTGAATTTTCGGGTGCTTGTGCCGGATGCGGTGAAACACCTTACGTTAAGCTTGTTTCCCAATTATTCGGCGACAGGGCTGTCATAGCTAATGCAACGGGATGTTCCTCTATCTACGGCGGCAACCTGCCGACAACACCATGGGCTGTTAATGCCGAAGGAAAAGGTCCCGCATGGTCAAACTCCTTATTCGAAGACAATGCGGAATTTGGTCTTGGTATCAGGGTGGCAATTGACAAGCAAAGCGAAATTGCTATAAACCTTTTGCTTCAATTGAAAAATCAAGTCGGAGAAGAATCTGTTATTGAAATTATTAATGCAAGTCAGACTGAGGAAATAGAAATTCTCGGGCAAAGGAAAAGAGTTGCCCTGTTAAAAGAAAAAGTACAGAAGATTGATTCTTATGAAGCCCGCAGGCTTCTTACGGTAATTGATTACCTGGTTAAAAAGAGCGTCTGGATTATGGGCGGTGACGGCTGGGCTTATGATATAGGTTACGGCGGACTCGACCACGTAATAGCAACCGGAAGAAATGTCAACATTCTCGTTCTCGACACAGAGGTCTATTCAAATACAGGCGGACAGACATCGAAAGCCACACCATTGAGTGCAGTAGCAAAATTTTCCGCCGGGGGTAAGGCGACTGCTAAAAAGGACTTGGGCATGATGGCTATGTCTTATGGCTCGGTTTATGTAGCCGTTGTTGCAATGGGTGCCAAAGACGACCAGACACTCAAGGCATTTATCGAAGCCGAAGCCTACGATGGCCCCTCAATAATCATTGCCTACAGTCATTGCATTTCTCACGGTATTGATATGGAAAATCCTCTGCAACAGCATAAGCTTGCAGTTGACTCAGGACAGTGGTTGCTTTACAGGTATAATCCTATGCTCGCCAGGGAAGGCAGGAATCCGCTAATTCTCGATTCCAAGCCTCCCAAACTCCCCGTTGCAGAATACATGAATTCAGAAAACCGGTTCAGGATGCTGACAAAAAGCAAGCCGGACGTAGCAAAGAAACTGTATGCCGAGGAACAGGTAATAGTCGAAAACAGGTATAAATTGTACCAATACCTGGCTGACCGAAAATTCGACGGCGAGCAAAAGCCGGAATAATGAACCGGAAAATAATGTTATGAATTGAAGATTGAAAAAATTTTAAATAAAGAAATTGGAGCTTATCATGGATTTGACGACAAGTTATTTAGGAATGAATCTCCGTTCACCGTTGGTTGTTTCCGCTTCTCCTTTATCCGAAGAAATTGATAATATTAAAAAGATGGAAGAAGCCGGAGCCGGAGCGATTGTATTACATTCGTTATTTGAAGAACAGATTATTCAGGAACAAAAGGATATTTTTTATCATACTGAAATGGGACATATTTCCGCTGAAATAATGTCATTTTATCCCGAGGCAAGTGAATATAAATTCGATTCGACAGAATACCTCGAACATATCAGGAAAGCAAAGGAAGCGGTAAACATTCCTGTAATTGCCAGTTTAAACGGAACGACGGAAGGCGGATGGGTCAATTATGCCAAGAAATTCCAGGAAGCCGGTGCCGACGCAATTGAGCTGAATGTTTACTACATACCAACCGAGGTGGAACTCGCAGGAAGTGAAATCGAGCTAACTTATGTTAATATTTTAAAATCGGTTAAAAAAGCTGTTACTGTTCCGGTTGCTATTAAGCTTAGCCCCTTTTTCTCCGGTATGGCAAACATGGCAAAAAGACTCGACGATGCCGGTGCTAATGCGTTGGTATTATTTAACAGGTTTTACCAGCCGGATATTGACCTCGAAAACCTGGAAGTAAAGCCACATGTAGTGCTTAGCCATTCCGGTTCGTCAAGGCTCCCTATGAGGTGGATTGCGATTCTGAAAGGCAGAATAAAAGCCGATTTGGCTGCGACAAGCGGCATTCATTCCGGTTCGGACGTAATTAAAATGCTGATG
>DAHXMP010000003.1 GCA_027371665.1 Bacteroidota bacterium
GGATGCAAGCTGTCGGGAGTTACTGTTTGGGACAATGTAAAAATAGGTGATTTTACGGAATTGACTGATGATGTGATTTGTAATAATTGCGATATTGGCGATTCGGTTACAATACATGAAAATGTTTTTATCGCCGAATACTGCTCGATTGGGAATAATGCGACACTAATGTCCAATATAAAATTATGGCCAAACAAGCATATCGAGGAAGGTGCAACTCTTTCGCGTTCTCTTGTGCAGGAAGAGAATTGGCTTAGAGAGCTTTTTAATGAAGCAAGGATATCGGGATATACGAATGTTGAAATCAATCCCGAGTTTGGAGCAAAGCTAGGGGCAGCAATAGGAATGACATTCGGTAAAAATTCTATTTTACTCGCAAGCCGGGACCCGGATTTATGTTCGAGATTAATGAAGAGAGCTATAACGGCAGGTATTTCCTCGGTTGGAGTGAATGTTAACGATTTGCAAACTGTTTCGATTCCACAAACGAGGCAGGAACTGAGAACTGGAAAATATGCGGGTGGTTTGCATGTGAGACGCTCTCCGAGAAATCCTGAAAAGACCGATATAATAATTTTTAACAAAGAGGGAAGGGATATACAAATATCACGTACCAAAACGATTGAAAGATATTTTTTCGGTGAGGAGATAAAAAGGGCTCCATACGATAGTGTCGGTGAGCTTTATTATCCGGAAAGGACCAACGAGATTTATATTAACAGGTATCTTGAATCTTTGGATGTAAGTGCGATTGTTGATAAAAAGTTTAAGATTTTGGTTGATTATTCTTACGGGCTGGCTTCGACGATTTTGCCTTATATATTAGGTAAGCTGAATATCGAGGCTTTGTCTCTGCATGATTATGTGGATGCGACAAGGTATAGTCCTAATCCGACAGTATCAAAACCGGGGGATGAAGAATCAGAGGCGATAATGAAAGCACTTGGATATGGCCTTGGATTTAAGATTGAAGCCGGTGCAGAGAAGATTTCGCTTATTGATGAGAGAGGTGTTTTCTATCAACCGATGAGGCTGCTGACTTTGGTTACCAAACTGTTCCTGGAGACAAACAGGGACAGGGAACCGTATAAAATTGCAATTTCGATTGTTGCAAGCAATGAAATTGAGTTGTTGTCAAAGGATTATAATGTTGAAGTGAAGAGAATAAAGAATTCTCATTCTGCAATGATGGAGGCGACAAGGGAAAAAAACGTACTGTTTGTCGGAGGAGTATGGGGAGGATATATTTTCAGCGATTTCCTGTTCGCTTCCGACGGGATGTTCACTATAGGCAAGATACTCGAGATGCTTGCGAAGACAAATATAAGTATTCCGGAGCTGGACGGTATGCTGCCGAGGAGGTACCAGTACACGATGAATGTGTCATGCCCCTGGTCTTATAAAGGGGCAGTGATGAGACGTGCGATGGAACATTCCGAGAAGAAAGACAGGGAACTTGTTGATGGGGTGAAGATGAGGCTGGGGGAGAGCAGTGTACTGCTGGCACCAGACAGGGAATTGTCGGCGTTTAATGTTATAGCGGAAAGTTCGAAGTATGAGGAAGCGGTGAAGCTGGCGAATAAGTATTCGTCGCTGATAACTCACTGGCGGGACGAGAAATAAAAAGACAAAAATAATTATTTTAGTATTTAAAATACTATCTGTTTTTCTTAAAATAATAACTCAAATGGGAACCACTTGAATTTTTAATAAATTATAAAACAAAGCGTCTCTAAAATAATATTTCATTAAGGCTAAAGGTAATTTATGATAAATTTGAATACTGCATTCGAGGATGAGATGTACGAGCGGTGGCAGGCGGAGCCGGAGTCGGTAAGCCCTGCATGGAGAGATTATTTTGAGAAAAGAGGAACTAACAATAAAGAATTGTATGACGGCACTGAAGAGAATTTGATAAAAACTGCACCTGTTAAAAAAGAAATTGAGAACCATACACAGGAAACAAATCACGTTTATATTTTACCCGATGATGAACTCGAGGCTCTGAGTGCAATCGAATCGAAGATAGCTGAGAATATGAATTGGAGCAGGGAAATTCCTACTGCAAGTTCCATGAGAACAAGCCCGGTCAAAGCCCTCGATGAAAACAGGAGGATTATAAACAAGTATTTAAAGAAGCTGAAGAGAGAGAAAGTGTCGTTCACGCATATACTTGCCTGGGCTATAGC
>DAHXMP010000008.1 GCA_027371665.1 Bacteroidota bacterium
TGATGATTTTGAAAAATTTCCTGGTCAACTTTTTGTTTGATTATTTTGTCGTTTAAAATTGTGTAATAATCAACAAAATTCTTTTCAAATTTATGTTTTTTAAAAATTATAACACAAGTAGGCATTTGAACGTTTTCAAAAACTCCATCACCATAATTCATAATTGAAATTATCAATGAATTATCCAAAAAAAATTTTCGTGAATTTTCGTAATTCATTCCCTTTAAAAAAAGATTAGGAAAAATAAAACCCATTGAATAGTTAGATTTTAACAATTCAAATGATTTCTCAAGAAATAATTGAAAAATATCAAAAAACTTTTTTGCGCAATTAAAATTATCTATATAATATGAGATTAAATTTTTATCTAAATTTTCATATTTCACATACGGTGGATTCCCTATTACAGCATCGAAGCCGCCGGTTTCTTTGATGAAGGGGAAATTTTTTTCCCAGTCGAAGGGATTGATTTTGTGCTTTTCTCTTACGGACAAGCCGAAAAAATCATCCTGAATGAAATCGCTGCCAATAAGGGAATTTCCACATATAATATTTTGAGTGAGGGATGGCAGCAATGCATCTTTAAGGTCAAGCTGTAATAAATTTTCGTTTTTCAATCCATCGAGACATTTGATATAAAGCGACATCTGGGCTAGTTCCGTTGCCTGCTTGTCGAGGTCAACTCCAAAGAGATTGTTTTTTAGAATTCTGCCTTTCATTAAGGTTGTGAGACAGGTTTTATCATTATCATCGAGGTAAGCAAGCTTATGATATTGCTTGTCTGATTTCTCAATAATCTTAGTAGGATTTGCAGAAAAATATTCTTCATGCCATTTAATAAGCAGAGCGAAGGCACCGAGAAGAAAAGAACCTGAGCCACAAGCGGGGTCGAGTATTTTAAGTTTCGCAACATCGTCGGGTGTCCTGCAATTCTCAAGAAGCTTACCGACTGTATTTTGAACTATGTATTCAACGATGTATTGAGGAGTATAATAAACGCCACCTGCTTTCCTGACTTCGGGCTTTTTGTCAATTACGACTTTTCCCCTCGTACTTAAATTAATTTCATCACCAAGAAACCGTTCATAGATAGTACCGAGCATTTCCACAGGAATTTCATCGAAACGATAAGGTGAATCTTCGACATTGAGTTCCCGGACAATTTTTTTAAACAGGCGTCCTTCGACTTTCAGATTTTCCGACAAAGGATGAGGATTGAAGATTAAGCCATTATATTTAGGAGCCATTCCTTTACAAATTTTTAGGAATACATTGTAAGGTTCATCGGTTTTATTATTTGAAATTTCAGAAATAAAATCTTCGGTTTCGATTTCCCTATCCTCGAGAATACGCAGGAAAACAAGGCGGTCGAGGATTCTCTGCACTGCTTCTGCAAGGTCAAATTCATTTTCGAATTTATTTGTTTTTGCGATTTGAGTTGCGAGGTCTGTTCTCCATTTTGAAAGTGTGATAAGAAAATTTTTATCAACAGTGTCACGCAATTCAATCGGTGTAGGTTTTTGAATAATTTCATTAAGAGAACCGCCATAAACGGCTTCTTTGCCGAATGTATTCAGGAGGTCATATGCACGGTCGGGATAGGCATCGCATTTTATATCGAATTGCTTGATGATGCCTTTTTCCCTGTCTTCCAAATTTGGTTTTCCATAAGAACGAAAGGGCCTGAATTCCTCGAAGTCGGTTAATACAGCAAGAGGTACATTGCCATTCCAACAATAAATTTTTGCCTGGTAAATATATTTAAGATTATTTTTAAGATTTTCTCTCGGCCTTTTTGCTTCGACAAAGAATAAGGTTTTATTTTTTTTCATAAACCTATAATCGGGACGCTTTGAATGTTCGGTAAGTTCAACCTGAACTTCATTCATATCCCTAATTTTCCAGCCTAAAATTTCCCAGAACGGGTCAATAAAAGATTGTCTTGTTTGCTCTTCAACGAGGTCATTAATGTTCTTAAGATGAAAATCAGTAACCAGATTAGAAAGTTTGTCTTTAATATCATTAACCATGGCTTTTGGAAGATGAAACAATAAAATAACCGATTAGCAAATATAATAAAAAATTATATTATTAACAATGAATTAAAAAGGGCAGTACGTGAACTGCCCCTACAGAGACCCTTCGACTACGCTCAGGGTGACAGCATAGGATGCCCTTCGGCTACGCTCAGGGTGACATTTTATTTAGTTGGTTAATTCTTTTCCGCCGCTGAGTTCGTTGTGGAGCGGTTCGCCGCCGATGTCAATTTTTGAGGCGTCGCTGCCGAGTTTGTCGGAGTTCAGCTCGGGAATGATTTCTTCGGGCTTAATGATTTCGCCTTCGAGCATTTCAAATTTCAAGCCTTCTTTTTCATCGTCTTTGTTGGCAACGATTCTCGTTCCAAGCTTGATATTGCCATCGAGCATGAGCTCTGCGAGCTCGTCCTCGACATACTTTTGCAATGTACGCCTAAGTGGCCTGGCTCCGTATTTCTCGTCGAAGCCTTTTTGCACGAGAAAGTCTTTTGCCTTGTCGGACAGCTCGATTGTCATACCGTTCAACTTGAGCCTGTCTTTCAGGAGAGCCATCTGAATGTCAATAATCTGGTAAATGCTTTCCTTCTGAAGTTTCTTGAAGATGATGAAATCGTCAATCCTGTTTATAAACTCGGGATTGAAGAGCCTTTTGATTGATTCTTCAATCGTGCTTTTAACATGATCATATTCGTTTTCTTCTGTGGGCTCGCTGAAACCGATTTTACCGCCCATCTTGATGTCGCGTGTTCCGACGTTCGATGTCATAATTATTATTGTATTTTTGAAATCAATTTTTCTGCCCAAACCGTCAGTTAAAACACCGTCATCGAAGACCTGGAGCAGAATATTGAAAACGTCGGGATGAGCTTTTTCGATTTCGTCGAGAAGGACGATTGAATAAGGCTTACGCCTTACTCTTTCGGTAAGCTGTCCGCCTTCTTCGTAGCCGACATATCCGGGAGGAGCTCCGACAAACCTGGATACGGAGAATTTCTCCATGTACTCGCTCATATCAATCCTTATAAGAGCCTCTTCGGTATCGAACATGACTCTTGCCAGGGCTTTAGCAAGCTCTGTTTTGCCTACACCTGTCGGACCGAGGAACATGAAGGAGCCTATGGGTCTTTTAGGGTCTTTGATTCCTGCTCTCGCCCTGCGAATGGCTTTTGCGAGCAGGTCAATCGGCTCATCCTGCCCGACAACCTGAGCTTTGAGAAGATGATTGAGGTTTTTCAATTTATCGGACTCGCTTTCAGCGATTCTGTTAACCGGGATTCCGGTCATCATGGCAACTATATCGGATATGTCATCTTCTTTAACAGGGAAATAAACTTTGGAAGAGTTCGATTCCCAGTTTGACTTAGCGATTTCGAGGTCGGTTTGGACTTTCTTTTCGAGGTCTCTCAGCCTTGCGGCTTCCTCGAAATTCTGCTGTTTAACAACGGAATTTTTCTGAATTTTAATATCTTCGATTTGCCTTTCCAGGGATAAAATTTCTTTAGGAACATCAACATTTGCAAGATGTACTCTTGCTCCCGCTTCGTCCATAACGTCAATGGCTTTATCGGGGAAATGCCTGTCTGTAATATAACGCTCCGAGAGCCTAACACAAGCATCAACAGCATTATTCGTGAATCTCACATTATGATGTTCTTCGTACCTGTCTTTGATATTATTAAGTATAGTTAAAGTTTCTTCGCTCGAAGGCGGGTCAACGAGAATTTTCTGGAAACGGCGTTCGAGGGCACCGTCCTTTTCGATGTATTGTCGGTATTCGTCGAGAGTTGTTGCACCGATACACTGGATTTCACCGCGTGAAAGTGCAGGCTTGAACATGTTAGAAGCATCGAGAGAACCTGAAGCTCCACCTGCTCCGACGATTGTGTGCAATTCATCGATGAAGAGGACAACATCGGTAGCTTTTTCGAGTTCATTCATAATTGCTTTCATTCTCTCTTCAAACTGTCCCCTGTACTTTGTGCCTGCGACGAGAGAAGCCAAATCGAGAGAAACGATTCTTTTGTCGAACAAAAGCCTCGGCACCTGGCGATTGATTATTCTGAGTGCCAAACCTTCTACTATTGCAGTTTTACCGACGCCGGGTTCACCGATTAGAACAGGATTGTTTTTCTTTCTTCGGCTAAGCACCTGGGTAACTCTTTCGATTTCCTTCAATCTTCCGATGACCGGGTCGAGCTTGTTTTCCTGGGCAAGCTTTGTCAGGTCACGGCTGAAATTATCGAGTACGGGAGTTTTCATTGTGTCTCTTACCGGTTTTGCCTTATTGCCGTAAGCCGGTTTCGGAGAGCCGGCGGGCCTTCCGGTTATTATATTGTCGAGTTCCCTGCGGACATCGTCATACCTGACATTAAATTGAGATAAAATCTGAGAAGCTATGTTTTCTTCGTCTCTCAGCATAGAAAGGAGCAGATGCTCTGTTCCTATGACATCGGATTTGTATAGCTTAGCTTCGAGATATGTAATTTTCAGAACTTTCTCCGTAAGCTTGGTTAAGGGTATGTTGCCGATTGTGATTGTCGAGCTCGAAGTCCTGACGGTGTCTTCGATGGCTTTTTTCAGCTTATATAAATCCACACCGAGGTTTTTCAGGATTTTAACCGCAATACCTTCGCCTTCTCTGATGATGCCGAGCAGAAGATGTTCCGTGCCGATATAATCGTGACCAAGCCTGAGGCCTTCCTAATCGGCTCCAGCAAAACCTGGCTTGTAATAATAAAAATATCTTCGGGCGGTATAAGCGGTGAAATCCTCAAGATTGAGTCTTCGAGCATCGTTTTA
Organism: Bacteroidota bacterium; assembly: GCA_027371665.1. GTDB lineage: Bacteria > Bacteroidota > Ignavibacteria > Kapaibacteriales > UBA2268 > DAHXMP01. The sequence goes on from DAHXMP010000008.1 coordinate 4,836, forward strand.
TCCGATGCAAGATTAAGCAATTGTTTCGGTTTCATTGTCCTGCTCATAGGCCAGAACCTCTCGCCTGAGCCTCCCGCCATTATTACTGCTGTACGTATCATACTATTAATAAAAATTTTCCATATTCATTATAAACTACAAATTTATTAAATTTCAGAGCTATAAATTGTAAATAAATTTGGTAAATTATGACGAGTTTTAACAATAATTTTTTAAAA
>DAHXMP010000065.1 GCA_027371665.1 Bacteroidota bacterium
AAGGTGCCGATAACTGGAAAGAGATACAGAATAGAAGCAGTCTATAATAATGTTGCTCAGATAATTGATACGAACCTGTGCAATAACGCTAAACTTGATTTTGTTTTTCTTAAAGGTGGTTGTGCTAATGTCTGCCCCCACATTGTATGGAACAATGTTGATGAACAATTCGGAACCGTTACTCCTCATGTTGACACCTTAACTGACCGAATAGACAACCGTGTAAATATATCGCCTTCGCTGTTGAATCCGAACAGAATCCAGGTTCGATATGAAATATATAATCCCGATACATCCTGTTCTGCAATAAGTTTTAATATTAGGATTGAAACAATGCCCGGAATAAATTATGAATATCCTGATTACTACCAGGTTGAACCGATGAACCTTACTTTAAGGCCGGGTGAACACGGATTCATCAATGTTACATTTACTGCTCCTATAAAGGACACTTTGGATGCAATCGTTGCAAGAAGGAACACTAAATCAATCCTGGATAGCCTGTTTTCAATAAGGCTTATAATAGAACATTCGCTTAACCGTTGCCCCCAGGAGATAGACCTTAATGCGGTAGTAACAGCAGTTCCCAATCTAAGCCCGATTATTAACCTTAGGGCTTATGACCAGAAAACACCAGAAAAACCAATTCCTGAACATGAAGTATATTATTTCGGATATTCTTCGAGAACGATCAATGTTAGCGGCGAATATCCCCCAATGAAAGGGGATATATGGATTGATGTGGATAATAATGATGCTTCGGCTTCACCGCCGCAGGAACCTATATTAAAACTGGTTCAGACAAGCGGAATACTTGGGATGAAAATCTGGAGAAGAAATGTCGCAGAGAATGATTTTTACGATATACCGCAGTTAATTGCCGATTTCAGGAATGACCCTAACCATGCTACCGGATACAGCAACACACCTCTCAGGGGAATCATGGTCGAAGATGTTATTGCTTTTCAGTTAGCACCTGGAATTTATACATTGATATATATAAGGCGTGTTGATAATGGGACTGAACAGACGTCGAGCAAACAGACAGGAATCGAATTCAGGGCAATAACCGGCATTTATACGGATTAATATAGATTATCTGGGGTGAAATCATGAGAAATATAAAATCGGGATTTATCTTTATAAAAAGAACTGCAGTAAGTGGTTTTATGCTTTTGTTTTCTTTATTGTTTTTAACGAATCTATCGGCAAAGGAAAATATAAAAGGCGGGATATTGGACGGGAACGTCAATTCAAGCGATGAGGACTATGGAGCTTATGTTGTATATGGAGATACGATGGATACTTTGTTTTTCACAAGTTCCAGGCCCGTGCCTAATCGAAGGCCTATAGCTCTTGCAGCGGAAATATTTTTCTGCACGAGGCCTGCCGGGTTCAGGAAATCAGGGAAACCGATTAATGAAGGGTGGTCAAAGTCTCAGCAGATAGTTGCAAAAGCATCAAGAATAGCTGAATATACAAGGGGCTCACAGGCAATAAGCCCTGACAGGATAATTTTTGCCGCTGAAAGAGATTTGTCAACAAAAGCCGCATCAGGAACAAGCTACCTGTTTGATCTTTGGCAGATGACAAAAACTTCAACGGGCTTCACTGACCCTGAACCCCTGACGCTTGTTAACGACCCGGATGCATGGGATTCACAGCCGGCTCTTTCAGCCGACGGAAAGATTCTGTATTTCGTTACAAACCGTTCGGGTGGTAAAGGGGGACTGGATATATGGTATTCGGTTATGGACTTGTCGGGTACCTGGTCAGCACCTGAACCTGTCCCTAATATTAATACTCCGGGCAATGAGGTATCACCACATTGCGGAGCAGACGGGAAATTTTATTTTTCGAGCGACTGGAATTACGAAAAAAATGAAAAAGGCAATTATGGAAAAGATATTTTCAGGGCTGAATACAGGGATTCCAACGGAATCCCTGTTCCTGTCAATCCTGTCAATCTTGACGAAGCAATGAAAGAAGATGCTAAAACTTATGGAATTGAGATTCCCGAAGATATTAAATTTAATTCACAGGATGACGATGAGTTTCCTTTTATTACACCCGACAGGCAATTTATATTCATTACTTCAAACAGGAAAGCGGATTTCGGAAAAAGAAACCTTTATGCTTTTGCTTTGCCGAAATCAAAAGTCAAATTGCTTGTTAATGTAAGTGAGCAGATTTTCGATGCGAATAATAACCTAATATCGCCTCCGGCATTAAAAGTCGGGTTGCCTTTATCTCTCGTTGACAGTACGACAAATATAGCACAGGAAATTACATCGGGTGATAAATATGAAATAGATGCGGACAAGTCTTATTTAATAAAATTTACGAAATTCGTTGAAGAGGAATGTTATCAGAATAAAATCGAAGGACCGGAAGAAATCCGGATTCACACAGTTAAACCATTTGGATACGACACGCTTTATACGAGAGATGTTTTAATTTCAAGAAAGAAAATTGAAATACAACCTATAATTTTTCACTCTACGGATACACTGCCATACTTTATTACCGGTTATTGGTATCCAATTACAAAAGATAACATGGCAGTTTACAGGGAGCGTGAAAATTCAGGATTTTTCGACAACACCGGATTTGTCGATTCTACGGGTCATAATTATGACCTGCTATCACAAAAAATTGACAGTATATTCAACGAGCAAATATACAAGCCGCTTGAAAAGCTTCTTCCGGCTTTCCAGGAATTCTGCCGTGATACACTTTATTTAAAGATAACAATTCACGGATATACAGACCCGAGAGGATTATCTGCCGGCGAGGAGCATCCATACAGGATAAAATCGAAATATAAGAGAAATTATCCCGATGATACAGTAACTGTAGGCGTTGATGACAGAGGACAACCTGTCATTATTTCAACAGGACTTGATATGTGGAAGCAGTCCTGGCCCAAAGACCCGAAGAATCCAAGCGGTCAATGGATTAAACTTCCCGACGAAGGTGAAAACGGCAATGTCCTTCTTTCCAAACTTCGTTCATATTTTACTTTTGTTACATTTGACCGTGTGATGCAGAAACGCTCACCGATTTATAATCATATGAGAAACAACGGGAGAGTTATTCTCGATGCTGAGGGTTATGGTATTGACAAAGCCGGATTTAAGGAAAGAGGATTGAAAGATGACCCGAAAAGCCGAAGAATAGAAATATATATAGATATTTTGAGGCCTGAAGAACTTCCTTATCACAAACGGCTCCAGGACGGTTCACTCGCATCCTTAAAAAAAGTTCCGGAGCACGTTGCCGTTGCCGATAAAGATTCAAAGAAACCTGAAGGGAAAGTTGATGAAAAAACACCTTCTGAAAACAAGGAAACCTTTACTAATACTGATGAAAACAAACAGGGGGAGAATAAGGCGAATAAAGAAGAAAAAGCCAAAAAAACAGAGGCAAAAACACTCGAGCTGTCAAGCGGAGAGGATGTAACAAAATATGTTCCTCCGGCAGTGCCTGCTACATCAGAGAAAAAATCAGCGCAGCTAAATGAAAAAAGCTGTTATATGATTCAGTACAATACATATGATAATGAAGTTGATGCCAAGGAGGCTATGAATTTGCTGAAAGATAAAGGTTTGTCAGAAACGAGAATAGTCCCTTATTTTGACCCTTTTGGTTATCAGAATTACAGGCTTCGTTCAGAATGTTTCGGTACGCCTGAAGAAGCAATTAAGGCTTTAAAAGAACAAAACTGGGTTTACAAAGAACTGAATCTCAGCAAAATGCCGGTAATTGTAAAATAGAATATAAATAATTGATGAGAATAGATTATGGAAAAGATTAAAATAATTCTTGTATTTGTTTTTATTGCAGTGCTATCATCATGCCAGACATACAAAGAAGAAAGAACGGATATTGATACTGGAAACATAAAGGTATCTAAGAGTGTCGAAATTCCAAAAGATGAAAATGCGGCTCCGGTTGCCGGATTTGCAGAGGCTCAGAATGCCGACAGGATTATTACTTTCTCAGGTATTGGCGATAAGGTTCATATCAAGTATGGTCAAACTGTTAATTTTATTTATGACGGAATAAATCCTGAACAAACTTATATAAAGTATGAATCAACCGATGACGGGTATAACCTGGAACTGGCAAACAGGAATGACCCGGTTGTTGTCAGGTTCTGGAATTTGTGCCAGAATTATGTTGTTGCTTCTCCCTCACTGACAAACATTGATATTGCTCCGAATCTTAATCTCGAGCAAATAGTCTGGACACCGAGAGCAGACGGAACATGGGAGGTAAGAATAGGAACCGTTGAGCGTGGATGCAAGAGCCAGGCATTACAAGAACTGCAAAAACTGCGAACAAAAGAATACGAAAAAAATCTTCCGAGGAAATGATTGTTTGATTGGATTGAACGGATTAATTCAGATATGATTCTAATTAATAAATTATCTTTTGAAAAATATATTTATTAACCGGAAAAAAAATGGGCTTCACTTGTGAGACAGTTCTTTATATCATTAATCATCAAACTCAAACGGGGAATTATGAATGGGTAACTACCAAGCTGTTTTGAGGCATCAAATACAAGAGCAAACTATTCAGGAATTTAAAATCAACTACATCAGAATAATCCTTAATTTCCTTCTTTCCTGAAAATCCATTTCTTTGATAATTTAACGTAAAACATTCTCTTGAAATCGGTGCCAGCAAAGACAGTTCCGTTTCGTATAAATTGTCTTTCTTCCCGGCTTTTGATATATCATCATTCTTTCTACTCATGTTTGAATAAATAAAAGAAATGAAAGAATCATCGCTGATAAATTCTATGTTATTATTTACTCTCATCATTTTTTCCATTAATAAAATTAAAATAAATGCCTGGAATTTTTGGGGTTAGGTTATTTATATGATTTGTTAATCAAGGGTTTTTTTTGAGGACAATCCCAGGCATCTATTTCCAAAAATTTTACTCTTATTTTAAAGAATAATCGTATAAATTTCCTATGCTAAATAACGAAAAAGCATAAGAATACTTTATAGTGGTTTCTATGATTTTTCTGTAGGACTTTTTATTCTTGTTTTGTAGAAATTATAAGGATTTCAGTGTAATATTTTATACTACAATTTATTTATTTTTCAGTAATTTAGTTTATACTTAAAAAAAAGGTTAAAAAGAATTAATCAGTAATAATTATGATACCACAATATATGTGGGTATTAATTTTGAGTTTATAAAAATATACGCCATCACTGAATTTTTTCTTGCAATTAATAATATTGTTGCCGGGAAACAAAGAAAGATTTTTGAAATTTAGTAATTCACATCCTGTTACATTGCATAAAATAAATTCACTTTCTGTTGCATGAGTTACATTTATAATCAAAAAACCGTTTATTAAATTATCATAATAAAGATTTGGAGAGGAATTTGTATTTATACTATTGGCAACATTATTAGGATTCAATGTTGTGAAATTCGAGATGTTTGACCATTTGGTTTCCCCGTCCGAATAAACAGATGCAACATGCCAGTAATAGGTAGTATTAGGTTTAAGGTTGCTATAATTGAAAAATGATGAGAATAAACTGTCACGAGTCAGTTCAATTTCAATGAAATCGAAATAAAGAGATAATTCAAGCTTGTAGTATTTTGCTAAAGGAACAGTATCCCAGACCAATTCACCGGATAAAGGCACATCTGTTGTATCGGTTGAAGGATAAAGAAGTATTGGTGGGGATGGTTTGTAAGAAATACCCGTCCTGAAACTCCTGGATTCAGACCAGTCACTTAAATTATTTTGATTAGCCGCCATCACACGCCAATAATATGTCGTAGTATCATCGAGATTATAGAGCTGAAAAACCGTATCTCTTATACCTGATTGTTCAATATTGATGCTGTCGAAATTTTTATCTTTGGAGACAGAGATATTGTAATAATTAGCCCAATGAACAGTGTCCCATTTAATAAAATCAGATAAATTAACATTTGCTTGAGCATCATTGGGAAAGATTAATTTTGGTATTTCAAGTTTGGTAGTAAACCTCCATACCGGTGACCAGTCACTTTGTGTACTACCATAATCGGCTTTAATTTTCCACCAGTATCTTTTACTGAATTTTAGATTGTTCAAATTAAAAGTTGTGTCTGCTAACCCTGACGAATCAACAATAACAGACTCAAAATCCGGCGAAGCAGAAACACGAAGAATGTATGATATAGCACCTTTGGCTGTATTCCATTTTAAAAGAGGATTTTCAGTTTGTTTATATTCATCATTTCGGGGAGAGAGTAAAATTGGAGTCGGATATGTTTGAGGTAAACACAGGATAAACTCTCCAAAGGAATGAATATCAGCCTGTAAAGTATTGGATGTTGAATCGTATTGAGTATTAAGCGATGTAAATGTTCCGCTTCCCTCATTTGTTCTCTGATAAATTTGTACATGAGCAGGGGACTGAACATCGTTAATTTTTGTTAAATCAAAAATTATTTTGCCGTTAATGTCAGAAATTCCCTTATTATTGACAACCCAGCGGTTTGAATATGTCCAGGTTGGCGGAGAGCCTTCGAACGATGAATTATGCGGAAGATAGTAATGTCTTTCCACGGAAGTATAGCCGGAACCTTGAAATCCGGTTAAATTAAGGCTGATTCCCGTTTTAACAGTGTCGGGATTAAAATTGTAATTACCTGAATTTGAAATATCAAATGCTGCCGAAGACATCTTAAATACATATCTGAAGGCACTGTAAGGCTGGAAATTCACGATATCAATAGCTCTTGAGCCGTCAGACCTTACTTCAGTCAGTGATTTGTATTGATTGTTCGTACCCCAGCAAATCATGGTGTTTCCGTTTGGCAGTCTCTGAACACTTCCCATAGACATTGAAAATAAATCCGGAAATGGTCTGTATTCCCAGACCTTTTTTATTGTCTTATTAACCTGGTCAATTTGATATTCTACAGCTCTTGAGAAATGCTCTGGCCGAAGGTTGCCATTGTCAAACATCAATAAGTTTCCATTTGGGAGAAGGGTGACGGAATGTTGATGTGAAAACCCCCGGAAACCATTCAAAGTATCATTCAAAAAATGAAATTGATTATTCCTGCACTCTTGACCGCCGAGCCTCCACATAATGGCTCCGGTCTGGCGGTTAATTTTTGTAATTTCATCTAAATTACGGCTTGATACAATAAGGTTCCCGTCGTTGTCAGAACATACTGAGTTAATATGAACAAAAGATATCTTTTTCTGTGTTAAATCAATCCCATCAGTAGCGTCGGTTATTAGATAGTGGTCTATCGCCCTCCACTCAAAAACAGGATTTTTATTCTCGTCAAGCTCCTCGATAAAATTAGAAAGAATTACAGCGTCTTTTTGCCCGCCGGGAACGATAGCGCTCATATCAACTGTGTCGTATTCGACACCAATTATTAAACAGTGCCCGTCAGGTTCAATTGTGAAGTCGTGGAAATCTGTTTCACGTCCCTGGGAACAACTAAAACTGTCAATGATATCAAAGCTATCATCCACCATATAAAATTTGTTGCCACCGAAAAAAGTAAGTTTTCCGTTAGCCTGTATCTTAAGGCTTATGGGTGTAATATTTTTAAATAATGTTTTTATAAAAACAGGTTTTGCTGAATTATCCGTTATAACGAGATGCCCGGGATAGTAAGAATCTGTCAAAATATAACCGGGAGCGGGATTATCTAAAGTAAGAAGAATAAGCTGGTCAGCACTTTGACCGTTTGAACTTAAGCATAATGCCGGTGCAGATAAGGATATTT
>DAHXMP010000076.1 GCA_027371665.1 Bacteroidota bacterium
AATTGCTTCTCATATTTCAGAAAACTTAAAAGATTAGTCATTACTACACCTTTGACTTTAATATTTTGTGACTATATGTCACTCGAAAACATTTTTATATATTTCTTCACTCTCACTACATATGATTGTGTCTCTTTGAAAGGAGGCACACCCGAATATTTCATCACATTGCCGGGGCCAGCATTATAAGCTGCAAGAGCATAATCTATATTTCCATTGAACCTGTCAAGCATTTGTTTTAAATATTTTGTTCCTCCGAAAATGTTTTCTTTTGGATTAAATGAATTTCTCACACCTAAATTATCGGCAGTTCCGTCCATTAACTGCATAAGCCCCTTTGCCCCGGCTGAAGAAACTGCATCCTGTCTTCCAGCAGATTCCGCACTTATTACAGCTTTTATTATATTTTCTGGCACTTTATAAGTCTTTGAAGCATCCGAGATTATGTCTCCATACATACCCAATCTCTTATTTAATCTCTCGTAAAAAGAGCCTTCAAAAATTGTCGGCTTCGATTCTTTAATAATATTTCCCTGGGGCTTTGTCTCAAGTGATGGGGCTGTGTTTATTAAAGGTTTTTCAGAAACATGCTCATAACTTATCGGTTTCAGAGTATCTCCGCCAGTAAGGTTTGAATAAATCATTTCAGCTATTCCAATGCCTTTACCGCTTTTTGAAATTTCATCCGCAAAAGCCATATTGGTGATGCTGTCGAGCGTGTTGGCTCCGAATGACAGCATTGTACTGTCCTGGTTCCCGGTTTCCTCATCCTTACCCAGCATACCTTTCTTCATTTCTTTATACATGATGTCAACGAACATAGACTCGAATCCCCTGGCGGCATTTGCTAATTTTGCTTTATCTGCATCGGTAAGTTTTGCATGTTTTCCGGAATCTTTAACTCCGGATGCTTCCGCCAGCTTATTCTTCAGGAGTTCCCCATCTGAAATCGAATTATATATTTGAACCGTATTATCCATCAACCTTTATAATATAATAAGTGTTTCTCATTGAATAATTAATTCGCCCTGCAAAGCTCCGGCTTCTTTCAATGCCTGAAAAATTGATATTAAATCCCTCGGCTTAACCTTTAAAGTATTAAGGGCATTTGCTATTTCCTGAACTGTCGGAGGCATTCCCGCTACATTTAAAGGAGTGGCTGGATTTACCTGCTCCTCTGCATTGATTGTTGCCGTACCAGCCATCGGCCAGTTCTTATATATCGTAAAAGGTGCCGGCTGTGCGAATATCACCTGTTTTTGAATTTGTATTTCCAGTCCTCCATGAGCAACTACGGCAGGTAGAAGTTGTACGTTACCGCCGATTACAATTGTTCCTGTCCGCTCATTTATAACTACTCTTGCTACTGGGTCACTCGTTACAGGTAATACTTCAATCTGTGCAATTGTTTGAATCATTTGTGCCGGAGTTTGTCCGGCAGGAAGCTGAACCTGAATAGTACCTGCATCAAGTGGCGAAGCTGAATTTGCCATGTTCGGCGAACCGTTTATTGCAACAGCGACATTATTAGCGGTCGTAAAATCCGGGTCTCTTAGAATGATTTTTATTTGCTGATTCTGAACAAAATTCCCTGGTATTTCTTTATCGAGAATCAATCCATTAGGTACCCTGCCCGTAGTAACAAAATTTCTGGATATCCGTGAACCCATTGCTTCAAAATCATATCCCCCAACCGAAAGCGGCCCCTGTGCCATGCCTATAATTTCACCTGTCGAAGTCGAAAGTGGTGCCATCAGTAAAACACCTCCCTGCAGAGATGTTGCATCTCCAAGAGAAGAAACCTGCACATCAATTTTCGAACCCGGCTTTGAAAATGTCGGAATTGTCGTGGTAATCATTACCGCGGCGACGTTCCTTATCCGAGGGTCTGTCTGCGGTATTGTCAATCCGAAACGCTTCAACATATTCGATACCGATTGAACAGTATATGTAGAACGCTGGTTGTCACCTGTATTATTCAATCCCGTAACAAGACCGTAACCAATAACCTGTACTCCAGAAACACCTTCGATAGATGCTATATCCTTTATCCTTGCCGCACTTGCACTATTTAAGCCGAAAACCGGCAACATTATTATTATTATTGCCAGCCTTATCAGGTAACTCTTACTTACTAATTTAATTGCCATCTTTTCTTAGAATAAAAATCTCAAAAACTTTGTTATTAATCCCGGTTCCTGTATCTTCGATACCGAACCGTCGCCATAAATCTCGAGCGTTAAATCAAGTATGCTGTAGCTGTATATTGAATTATCCGGCAGAACATCCACCGGGCGGACAAACCCCTTTATGACAATTTTCTGGTTTTCGCCGTTAATCCTTGTGTTCCTGTTCCCTTCTATTTTCAAATTGCCGTTATCGTCAACCTCTACTACCCTGGCGCTAAGGCGTGACTGAATTGTTTCCTTCCTCTGTGTTTCACCTTGTCCTTTGAAATCTGTCCCTGTATTTAAACCGCCTGTACCGTTTAACCCCCCCGTGCCTGTCGAATAATTCAATCCGCCTGAAAGATTTGTTGCCCTGCTGTCGGTAGTAGCTGCCTGGTTATCAGCCTGTGTGTTTTCCACGATTAAAACCGTTATTGCATCACCTACCTTGAATGCCTTTACATCGGAAAATAGTGAACGGGCGCTATTCTGAATAAATTGAGCATAAACGGCTTCCCTGCCGTAAAAGCAACAAATCCATATTGCTGTTATGCTTATTATTAAAGCTTTTTTCATTTTTCCCTTACCTTTCTGCAATGGTTATTGAACCGTCAATGCCGACTTTTCCTTTCAGCTTGACATCGGTCCCTTCTCGCTTCACGAGTATCATTTCACCGGGTGCTCCATCCTGGAGTGCTTCCCCGGCAGCAGATATCCTGATAGCGCCCGTTTCTACTATTATTTTTACCTTATCGCCTCTGTTAATCGTTTTTTCTCTCTCGATTGAAAGCCTTGTTATTATAGAGCCTTCAGATATATTATTACTTGCTTTTTTACCTATGATATCGTCTGCCAGTAAAATATCTTCACTCGAATAATTAGTTACATCTTTCTTTTCAATGCTTATTTCTGATGCTTTTACTGTTTCCCCTCTGAAAATTGTCTTCGTTGCTGTCGGGACATCACTGAATATCCTTATTCTGACAGGTATCTGGAGTCTTCTTTTGAGAAACCCATTCTGATGAAATTCTATTATGATATAGCAGTTCCCTCTTAATGATTTTTCCTCGCCATAACAGTTAGCCACGATTCCCGATTCATCGAAAGTCTGGTCTTCTATATTCTGTGATATTGAAACCTCTGCATTACTGCCAACCATATTATATATATAATTAAGGCAAGCCTCTTTCAATCTTTCGCCGGAAAATGTTGACTTTGAATATGTATCTATTGAAGAAAATAAAGCGACTAAAAAACAAAATGAAAATAATATCATTAATTTCTTTAATACGTTCAGTCTGTGCGGAGCCGAAGACTTATTATACTCCATACAATTCAAACTTCGACTTTTCTCTGAGTGACTAATAATCACATCATTATTAGAATAATTAATATTCATTGTAATTATCTCTTAAGATTAACTGCTGAATTTAATATATCCTCTGCGGTCTGAACTGCTTTGGAATTTAATTCATATGCCCTTTGTGCCATTATCATATTAACCATCTCCTCGACAACGTCAACATTAGATGATTCGAGGTGGCTCTGGATAAGTTCACCTGTATTATTGACTCCGGGCTGTTCGAAAATCGCCCTACCTGATGCAGTCGTTTCTACAAACAAATTATCGCCAATCGCTCTTAATCCTGCAGGATTAATAAATCTTGCAAGCTCAATCTGCCCAAGCGTCTGCTCATTCTGGCTTCCGTCTGTGAGCACGCTTATCACTCCGTCTCGTGTTATATTAACTGAAGTCGTATCCTGGGGTATGTTGAATCCCGGGTCGAGCATGTATCCCTGCGAAGTAACAATCTGGCCGTTCTTGTCAACCTGAAATGAGCCGTCTCTGGTATATGCGTATGAATTGTCCGGTTTCCTGACTATGAAAAAGCCTTCACCGTTTATCGCCATATCTAAGGGATTGCTTGTTTCTTTAATATCGCCTTGTGAAAACTGTTTAGTCGTTGCCGCAAGCTCTGTTCCCGAACCAATCTGAACTTCATTCAGCGGCTCTACTCCATCGAGCCTGTTACCGCCTGCAGGCTTAAGAGTTTCATAAAGCAGGTCGTGAAACTCTGGCCTTGTTTTCTTAAATCCGGTTGTATTGACGTTGGACAGGTTATTCGCAATTATTTCTACATACCTTTGCTGGGCTGTCAAGCCGGATGCCGCTGTACTTAGTGTTTTATCCATTTGTTCGTCCTGAAAATTTATTCCTGAATTTATTTGTCATGCTGAGCGTAGTCGAAGCATCTGATTTTATCATATCGAACTTGTTTCAGCATCCATATTTCTATAATTATCAATTCTCAATTTTCAATTATTAATAGAATCTCGACATTCCTATGCTCTTATCGAGCGTATCATTATTTGTCTGAATCACCTTTGTTCCGGCATCAAATGCCCTCTGAATCTC
>DAHXMP010000083.1 GCA_027371665.1 Bacteroidota bacterium
ATAAGGTTTTTCATGGTATCAACCACTGCAATGAATGGGGAATTCATTCCGGTTACATCAATATTTGCATTCTGACTTCCGGTTGTGATATTAAAATCTGAAATTCCGTCTTTAGCATAAGGTTTAACTTTACCTGTGATATTTATATAATCAATACCAATGTCATCGGGACTTTCCGGCCTATTTAATAGGTCATATGTAGTAACTGATTTCAACTCTAATTTATTGAGACAGGGCAAAAGCTTATTTTGGGGATAATTGAAAGATAGAGTATCAGCTTCACGATAAGGCACACTATCTGTAAGGACTGTATCGTTATTGATTATAGCTTTGATATGATGATAAGGATTAGCCGTATCTTTAAGATTCATGTTATAAAACATGCTTCTTAGAAAATAAGTTATTTTAATTGAATCACTGCTGTTTAAATCAGGATTTAATAATGCAGGGAAAGCGAATGTATCCCTGACCGAAGGGTCTTCGGGAAGTGATGATATATAGTTCCAATACCATCCTTCTCCGGGCATAGTTTCTGTCTCAGTTTGCACATCAACATAGCTCCTGAAATAAATCTTATCAAATTCAATGTGTTCATTAATATTAACTTTTTCAATATTATCAGGAGTATTAGTTATATCAGGAAACTTTTCAAGCCTTGCTCCTTCCGAAGAATTGTCATAATAGAGATAAAAAACAGCGTAGTTTGTGTAAATGTTCAGCCATGTTGTGTCACCGATTGCTCTTTTACCTGTAAATAAAATGGAATCGGAAGCACTTAAAACGCCGTTGCTATCATTCAGAAAATAGATAGGATACTCATTCCCCATATAAATCAAGTGTAAATATTTTGTTTCCTTGCCTGAAAAATAATCACTGCTATTAATAATATCCGAACCTTTAATAAGAGCAATACCATCCTTGCTCGTTGTAATTTTGAGGTAAGTCCTGCCGGGAGAGTACCAATGATTATCACTAAGAATTTTATCTCTATTTTTATATGATTGCTTATACCTGAGATTAAGGAAATAGTTCAGATGCTTATCATTAATAATCGAAGAAAAAAAAGATTTTTCATTCACCGGTATTAAAGGTTTATTGACAGTTATATACTCCGGAAATGTTAGGGATAATTGAATTGATTCAACTGCAAAAAGTTCATGTGAGATTGTGTCATATTCGAAGGGCTGAATGATTAAATTCGATATTGGAACACCCCTGATGATACCGTTTTCAGTTAAACCGGCACTTATTTTTAATTGTTTTAAATTATTATTGTCCCCGGGATAAATTTTTCCAAGGCTTACCAATTTTTTATTAATAATTTTGAGAGGTATTTCTACATTTGGAGGAATAGCAACTTCAAATTTCATCCTATCATAAGAAATACCCTTCATATCGGTTTCAAAGACATTATTTAAACCGGAGATTTTCAAATAATATGAATTCGTATCTTGTTCTTTTAAAATTTTTGGAGTAAGATGCCCGATATTTAATATCAGAAAATTATTATTGTATTCTGTTTTTATTGATGAAGGATACAAGTTATAAAAAGATAATAACAGAAGTATAAAAAATATACCTGTGAATAATTTCCCCGATTTGTAAATCATAAGCCTGAACTACAGAACAATTAAACTTTTATTATGGTTTCAGGATTAAAAGACTAATATGAATAATAAACATTGTATAGTTGGAATCAAAAAAAAACCGCACAAGTGAAAACCTGTGCGGTTAAAAAAAAATCTATTAAAATATTTTACTTTTTATCGGAAAATGATTCTTTGATACCTATCATTATTTTCTTGCTAATTTCTTCTGCGACAACTTTATTGACGTTCGAATCGCTTGTCATATATTCAGAAATTGCTTTTTCCACCCTGGATTTAATGATTTCTGCGGTTTGCCCGACCAGAGCATTTGTAAGCAGGTGAATATCAACCTGTTGATTCTTCAGTGTTTCGAGCTGACTTCTGTTTGCATCTTCCATTTTCTTTAACAATCTATCCATACGCTCTTCTTCTTCAGTATAGAATAATGTAACGGCGAGCATACACAACATGGTAAACTCAAGGAAAATAGCCAATAAGATGAATGAAGGCCTGGTAGGCGGAATAAATTTCAATCCCCTGATACCGACGGCAACAATAAGAAAAGCCGCACCGGCATAAGCCATACCTGTTACATTGTTTGAGTATTTTTCAGTAAAGTGGTGAGCCATATACACTCTTAATCCTTTTCCAATCAGGAAGTGATTGCGGCGCCAAATCAAACCGTCTTTAGTATCTTCAATCTCTTTTACGACGAAATCAGAAAAGTATTCTTTAATTCTTCCATAAGCGACTTCCCTTCGGTATGTCACAATATCCGTTGATTCATTGAAAAAGTCTTCAAACTTAGTTGGGTGTTTTGCGATAGTAGCAGCATCATCAATTACTGTACGGTCCCATACAATTCTAAATGCTTTTTCAACATCACTCCAATCTCTTTCCCGAAGTTGGTCATCAGGCAGGATTAACAGGTCAACGGTTTCATCGGAAAAACCTGTTTGCAATCTTATCTTGGCTCTGGTATTTGTTATCTGGCGGTCAAACAGAACTGCCAGCAAACCGATATTTGTCGGCAAGACGATTGTAACCAGCGAGGCAAAGATTAATGCTACGTCTATAGCAAGAATCCAAAATCCAACCCAGGGTTCCAGAATAATAGGATTTTCTCCGAGTGCTTCACTCTTTGCATAAAACTCGTATGAGCCTTTTACATATCCGTCAACCGGTTCTGTTCTCTGTTTGTATGTGAAATCAAAGATGTAGTCTCTATTGATGTACTCTCTTTTAATTTCAATATCCTTGCCCTTGTAAAGAGGTTCCTTGTCTTTAGGTACTGAAGCCCACACCAACCCGTCGAATTTGACGAAACCGACTTTTTGCATGGTTTCTCCACTTGGTTGAAACAGAGGAAGAACAAAAGCCGAAACACCCCATGGTAATACCTTGTAGAAGAAAAATACATAAAAAGCTAATACCAAAATGAGCCACAATAGAAAGTGTTGAAATCCTGTGCGCGAGTTTTTTTTGGATGCTTGTGAATAGCCTGCTTTTGCCATATTTAATTCATCTCCTGCATTAGTAATATAACTATAATTTTATCGTTTTCAATTATTGAATAATGATAATTTTTAAAATTACAAAAAAAGTCTAATATTTAATAAAAATATATTGAAGAAAAATGATATGATTATTTTATACTTTCAAGATAGAAATTTAAGAAATTATAATAATTTATATTATCATTTTTATTA
>DAHXMP010000090.1 GCA_027371665.1 Bacteroidota bacterium
TTTTTGTATATATTTAAATAGTTTGAATCCTTGAGTGACCAAAAAGTTTAGCAACTGTGTAAGTATGTAGAACTAATCAAAATACAAACGTATTTCAAAAATATTCCCTTTTTATTTATATTAAACATCAAGCTCTGGCAGCCTATTTACAGCAATTCTTTTCAACTCATCTACTACTCTTAAATATTTTTCCGTATGCTTTAAACCGGAGTGTCCCAAAAGTGATGAGACGGTTTTTATATCGGCAGTTCCAACATCAGTTCTTAAAAGATTGACAGCGTAAGAATGTCTGGCACTGTGCCATGTGATATGTTTGTCAATACCGGCTTTAGCCGTCCATTTATGCAAATTTTTCAAACATGAAGCTATTGATGGTATATGAAAAACTAAGTCGTCAGGCTTTCCTCTCTCTCCGATTAACTTTAGAGCGGTATTGTTCAAATCGTTTATTAATTGAGAATGATTAGAACTGTACTTAGTTTTTGATTGTGTAATAATTAGTTTTTTGCTGATTAAATCAATATTTTTCCATCTAAGCTCTTTTACATCACAATATCTCAATCCCGTGTTAAGTGAGAATAGGAAAGCCTTTTTAATTTCCTTATTGCCAATGTCAGTCTTGCTTAATTTCTTAATTTCATCAATATCTAATATGTCTTTTTTCAGTCCTTCTTGTTTTTGGTTATGAATTTCATCAGCCGGATTAACAGATATAATCTTATCTTTGACGGCTTGCTTCAATACTTTTTTGAATTTGGTGAAGTAATTATAAGGTGTTTCACCATTAAGATTAGATTCTAAATATTGTTTGTATTCTTTGCAAAGGCTCTCTGAGACTTGCTTTACAGAAATTCTTTTTATTCTTTTTGATTTAATAAATTCTTTGAAATGATACAATGAATACTTAACAATTCTAATATCTTTGTTGCTATAATCAGTAACGAATTTTTCATAAAAAGTTATAAAATCTATTTTTCTTTTAAAAGCCGGAGTGTAATCATACTCATTTGCTTGTAGCTCCAATTCACGCTTTGAAGCTGTACTTTTGGCAAGTTCAAGGGTTTCTTTGTTTTTTTGTTTATCAATATTATTTCTTGCCTTTACTAAATAAAGTTTTGGAAATTCATAGTATCTCTCCCCTGAACTTAAGTAAATATCAAAGTAGAGAGATTGTTTCCCGTTATTGAGTGCCTTTTTTCTAAGATATACTTTCATAAATAATAGTAACAAAATTAGTCAAAATTTATTATATTGCATTATCGTTTAAACTTGATTACAAATATAATATAAAAGATTTAAAAAAGTAACAAAATAGTAACAAAAAAAGACAAAACATGAGAAATTATAAGAAAAGAAATGAAAATAAAATGTTTGAAATGCTGATTATATCTATATTTGTTTATTCTTTGTTTTCCCTTTTTTAACAGTTTAGTTAATGTCCCCGCTACTAAATCAATTGCGAATTACAATTGACGAATTATGAATGGTGGTTTGTCATCCGGAACTTTAGAGGGCAGAATATTTTCTGCCCTTGTTTTAATTATCCATTTACAATTAGCAATTATTTTTTAAATTTTTTAAAAGTAATTTTAAAACCGCTTCTAAACGGATTTCTTACTTTTAAAAATAAATAACCTGATTTTTTCCCGACCGTTTTTTGAAATATCTTTTGCCGCTCTTTGCGGCTTAGCGACTTTGCGAGAAAAAATAAGATTAAAGTGAAAAAAGTGAAAGAATGAATTTTTGTTCTCTCACTCGTTATATCTTTCCACTGTCTTAATGCCGGGGATGGATTTAAGTTTGTCGAATATTGAGTTCAATCCGTCAATGCCTGAAACGCTAACGGTCAGAATACCTTCAAAACCGTCATCCATATGATTGATATTGATGCCTTTGAAATTGGAGACTACCGAAGAAACGACTTTTGTCGTTATATCTTTAAACTTAGACGGCTTTTCCTCTGCCGTGAATCTTAATTTAACCGTGAAATCCTTATGAACAAGGCTCGACCAATCCATTTCAAAAACCGAGGGCTGATGCGACCCGATGAGATATTTCACCTGCGGGCAGTTTTTCCGGTGAACTACTATTTCGCTTCCCGCTTTGACATGCCCGATGATTTCATCGCCGGGGATAGGATTACAACACTTGGCATAAGATACATTGACTGAAGCGGTTTTAATTTTCGTGCTTATTGTATCGTTGCTTTCTTTCGGTTTCTGCCCGTTCCCGTTAGGAATAAGCTCAAAACCGTTCAGATTATCGAATTTCAAATCCCTCTTCTTTTCGACGAGATATTCATAGACAACTGCAATGTCGAGGTTAGAAGAGCCAATTGCATAATAGAAATCTTTCGGAGATTTGAATTTCAGGTTCTTAAGCATATCTTCCATCATGCCGTCATCGGTAACTATGGCGTACCGGTTAACAATGCCCTGCCAGATTTTTTCACCTTTCTCAGTGGAATTTTTCTTTTCGTCTTTCAGGTATTTCTGTATAATAGAACGGGCTCTTTGGGTTACCACGCATTTGAGCCATTCCTTAGAAGGCTTCTGGTTTTTGGATGTAAGGATTTCAATCGTATCGCCGCTCTCGAGCTTATAATTCAACGGTACAACCTTCCCGTTTACTTTTGCCCCGATACAATGGAAACCGATTTCGGTATGTATAGCGAATGCAAAATCAAGCGGAGTGGAGTTTTTTGGGAATTTCCTGAATTCCGAAGCCGGGGTAAAAACGAAAATCTCATCGTTAAAGAGATTGTTGTTTACGCTTTCCAAAAGCTCTTCCGGTGGCTCGTCGCCGGCATATTCGAAAACGCTTCGGACAAGGTCCATCCACTCTTCGATATTTTTATCGTCGAGAACGGATTGCGCCGGCAGGAAGCCTCTTTTATAATTGAAATGTGCAGCGACACCACGTTCTGCAACTTCGTGCATTTTCCTGGTTCTGATTTGTACTTCAACGGGTTTGCCGTCCTGAGCAAGAACCGCTGTATGGAGCGACTGGTAGCTGTTTTTCTTCGGATTTGAAATATAATCTTTGAAAGTTCCGGGGACAGGCTTGAAAATATCGGATATTATTCCGTAAACGATGAAGCAGTAAGAACTGTCGTCGGTTTCGAGAATGATACGAATTGCAAACAGGTCGAAAAGCTCTTTCATAGGCAGGCCGCGGAGCTGCATTTTGTTGAATATCGAATAAATGTGCTTGGGCCTTCCGAACATTTCAAACTTGATGTTTTTCTTTTTCAAAATTTCATCCTTTGTCAATCCTTCGGTAATCGGCTTTGAGAACTCTTTGATATACTCTTCTCTCTGTTTCCTTGTGAGCTGAAGCTCGCTGTCAATTTCGCTATAAGCAATTGGATTCAGAAATTTGAAAGCCAGGTCCTCGAGTTCCCATTTAAGTGTGCCGAGCCCGAATCTATGGGCAAAAGGAGCAAAAATTTCGAGAGTTTCTTCGGACATTTTTATTTGTTTTTCAGTGTTGAGATGCTCCAGGGTTCGCATATTGTGGAGCCTGTCTGCTATTTTAATAAGGATGATTCTTACATCTTTGAAAAGAGCAAGAAGCATTTTCCTGTAATTTTCGAGATGTTCGAACTGATGTCCTTCGATATACCTGATTTTTGTAATATGCTCGACAATTTCGGCTATCGTATTTCCGAACTCATTTTGTATATCTTTCAAACCGAAAGTATCCCCTTCGTCAATAACATTATGCAAAAGGGCAGAAGCAACGGAAATATCATCGAGTGGCATTTCGTCAACGACAATCAGAGCAACAGCTACCGGGTGACTATAAAAAGGTGTACCGGAATAACGAATTTTATTTTTATGAGTATCATAGCACCAGTTGAACGCCTTTTTAATCAGCTTTTCATCGTAAGAGTGAAGGTTCTTTTTGCAATGACTGAGCAAATAATCCAAGTCACTTTTGGGGTCAAGCCCCAAGATATGTTCCTTTTCCTCTTCTGTCTTTTTCTTGAGTAAATGGATTGCCATACTATAAATAAATTTATTGCAAAATCAGATTGAAAATTGACGTTTTAATTCCGATAAAAATTTAAGGAAACAGTTTAATCGAAATTATAATGCTTCCTGATAGGCTCTGTAACATTCCAGACGCATTTTAAACCTACGGGGAAGACAACATAATCGCCCTTTTTAATTTCAACTTCCTCGAAAGGAGTTTTGATAATTGCTTTGCCTTCGAGGATGAGGCACATTTCCTGGGAATCGTAATACCAGTCGAATGCTGAAACTTCTTTTGTCCAGATGGGCCAGCTTTTAATACTCATTTGCTTAATTTCATCGTCAGATAGTTTTTTGATAACAATTTTCATGGAAATTCTAATAACTTTTTTACAAATTTTTATATTCTTTCAGCATACATTTGTCCTGAACAAAAGCTATGCCGTTCTCTTCGGCTAATTTTTTCGCATCGTCGTTGATAATTCCTTCCTGGAGCCAAACTACGTCAATGTCGCCTTTTTCTTTTTTTCTTTCGACAGCTTCCTGAACGACACCGAGAGCCAAATCGGAGGGCCTGAATACGTCGAGGATTTCGATTTTATCGGGAATATCCATCAGTTTCGGATAAGCCTTCTTCCCGTCTATTTCTGCGGCAGTGGGATTTATAAGAATTATATTATATCCTACTGATTCCAAAAATGCAGGAACAAAATTTGATGGTTTAGACGGATTCGATGACATGCCGTAAACTGCTATAGTCTTATAATCTTCATAAATTGATTTAATTGACATTTTTCACCTTTCTAAAAATAAAAATTATTAAGTTTGACGATATTAAATATAAATGATTTTTTAATATGTTTTAATAAAAATGAATATGCAGGACGAAAAATTTAATTTGATTCGTGAGCAAATTCTTAATATTGTCTTTAAATATCTCGATAAGGATAAGACAATCGTATATCTTTTCGGTTCGAGGGCTGAGGGAACGAACGGGAGATTTTCGGATATTGATATAGGTATTGAATTTAGCGAGGGAGATGTTCCTTCAAAAGAGTTTTTGAGCATTGGGGAAGAAGTAAACAATAAAGTTGATACATTATTAAAAATTGATGTTGTGGATTTTAACAGACTAAACAATGAATTTAAAAATTTTGCATTAAAAGAAGCTATTATATGGCATTCTCCGAAAAATATGTTAAAAGATTAGCAAGTTTAGAGAAGGCGTACGGCAAGCTGGAAAATTGCCAAACTCTGAAATTAAACAATGATGTTCTTGTCGAAGTCGTTACAAAGAGATTTGAATATACATTCGAATCTTTGTGGAAAACGATTAAAACATATTTGCTGGAAATGAAAGGCATTGATTGCAGTTCGCCGATGGATTGTTTTAAATCGGCTTTTCAGGAACGGTTAATTCCTCCCGATTACGAAAATATATTCATTGATATTATCAGGACGAGAAATGAAATTGTTCATATTTATGATGAGGATGCCGCAAAAACAGTTTATGGGAAGATCGTATCGGATTATATTGATGCGATTGGGTTGGTTGTCGAAAATCTAAAAAAATAATTCAATGAATATTATTAAAAGATTATTTGAAATAATTAACGGTACGATTAATAAATTTGCACTCAGGTTAATATCCGAAAAAGCCGGAACGAAAGCCTGGATTCACAGGCTTATCTGGAGAATCGGAAAAAGAAGCGAAATATTTTACCAGGACGGGTTTATTAGAAACTTAGACACAAAAATTTTTTGCAATCCGGATTCCGAATTACAGGATTATGTAAAAGAATTGATTGAAGTGCCCGAAGGCTCTGTTGTAAAAATTTTGGATGTGGGAGCAGGACCCGTAACAATGCTCGGAAAAAAATTGCAGGTGCGAAAGGTTGAAATAACGGCTGTTGACCCATTGGCAAACAAATACAACGAAATGTTGATAAAAAACAATATTACTCCTCCTGTAAAAACTAAGGAAGGTTTTGCTGAGAGACTCAGCGAGCAATTTGAAAATGATTATTTTGATATAGCACATGCGATTAATAGCCTCGACCATTGTTTTGACCCGGTTAAAGCTCTTGACGAAATGCTGAAAGTTACAAAGAAAGGTTCTTATGTCGTATTGAAGCACAGTACAAATGAGGCGAAAAAACATAATTACAGCGGATTGCATCAATGGAATTTCTTTGAAGAAGAAGGAATTTTTTATATTAGCAGTTCCAGGTTAAAAGTAAATGTAAATAAGGAGTTTGAAGAGAAGGCTGAAGTAATTGCAAGAATGATTGATGGAGGTAATTATCTCCTCGTTACATTAAGAAAAAAATAAAAATTAACATAAGAGATATCGATGAAAAAAGCATTAGTGACGGGAATTACAGGGCAGGACGGTTCCTACCTTGCTGAATTTCTTTTATCTAAGGGATATGAAGTTCACGGTATTATAAGAAGGGCAAGCACATTTAATACACACAGGCTCGACCATATTTACCGTGACCCTTTAGAGCATAAGGTTCATCTTTTTCTGCATTATGGGGACCTTTCTGACCCGGGCGTGCTCACCGAAATAATTTATAACATAAAGCCTGATGAGGTCTATCACCTTGGGGCACAGAGCCATGTAAGGGTCTCATTCGATATGCCGGAGTATACAGGGAATATTACAGGGCTTGGTACGACGAGGATTCTGGAAGCAATAAGGAGAAGCGGGAGTAAGGCAAAGTTTTACCAGGCATCATCATCGGAACTTTTCGGTTCTGCACCTCCACCACAGAATGAAACGACGCCATTTCATCCGCAAAGCCCTTATGCGATTTCGAAATTATATTCTTATTGGTCTGCGGTTAATTATCGAAATGCTTATAATCTTTTTGCCTGCAACGGGATTTTGTTTAATCACGAATCTCCAAGGCGTGGAGAGACTTTTGTAACGAGGAAGATTACCCGCGGTATTTCGAGAATTTTTACGGGGATGCATAAAAAAATATTTCTCGGATATTTGGATGCGAAACGCGACTGGGGTTTTGCCCCGGAATATGTCGAGATGATGTGGCTGATGCTCCGGCAGGAAAAACCCGACGATTATGTCGTAGGTACAGGAGAAAGCCATTCGGTAAGGGAGTTCATCGAGAGTGCTTTTGGTTACTGCGGAGTCGAAATCGAATGGAAAGGAAAAGGGAGCGAGGAGAAAGGTTTTATAAAGAGCTGTAAAAATTCATTTGGTAATAATATCAAACCGGGTGAGGAAGTTATTGGGATTGATAAAAGATATTTCAGGCCTACGGAGGTTGATTACCTGCAGGCTGACATATCGAAAGCCCGCAAACAACTCGGATGGGAACCACGTATTAAATTTTATGATTTGATTAATGTGATGATGGATTATGATTTGGCTTTATGCGGCATCGAAGGTCCGGGAAAAGGTATTCAAACGGTGAGAGAGAAAGGATTGAACTGGACAGAACATAAATCCGTTGATGTGGGAGTGCCCGAAAATGAAAGATAAATTCGATTCAAAAATTTATATTGCTGGGCATACGGGGCTTGTTGGCTCGGCTATTCTCAGGAACCTGCAAAGCAAGGGCTATTCAAATTTTGCATTATATCCGATTGAAGAACTCGATTTAAAAAGACAGAGGCTTGTCGAAGAATTATTTGAAAAAGAAAAGCCCGAATATATTTTTATAGCTGCTGCAAAGGTCGGAGGCATTGTTGCAAACAATACATACAAGGCAGAGTTTATTTATGACAATTTGATGATTGCATCCAACATAATTCATTCCGCATATAAATATGGTGTAAAAAAACTGCTGAATCTCGGCTCGTCATGTATTTATCCAAAATTTGCACCACAGCCGATGAAGGAGGATTATTTGCTGACAGGCGGACTCGAACCTACGAACGAGCCTTATGCCATAGCAAAGATAGCAGCCATTAAGCTTTGCCGATATTATAACGAGCAGTACGGAACGGATTTTATTTCTGTTATGCCTACAAATTTATATGGGATGAATGATAATTATAATCTCGAAACATCGCATGTGTTGCCGGCTTTGGTTCGGAAGATGATTCTTGGAAAATTTCTGCATGAATATAATTTTAATGCTTTGATTGGAGATGTATCCCTCTACAGAATAGGGTTCGGTTACGACGAAAAAATCAATAAATCGAATGCGGAGGAAATTATAGATTCATTGGAAAAGATTGGTGTCAGCGGAGATTACATTAAAGTTTGGGGAAGCGGTGAAGTTTTCAGGGAATTTCTGCATGTTGAAGATATGGCCGAAGCATGCGTATTTCTGATGGAAAATTATTCGCATAAAGAAATCGGGGAGTTCATTAATATCGGCACAGGTACGGACATAGCCATAAAAGACCTGGTTTATTTGGTAAAAGAAATTACCGGATACACCGGAGAAATTCATTTCGATAAAGATAAGCCTGAAGGTACGCCCAAAAAACTTCTCGACGTAAGCAGATTGATGAATCTCGGCTGGAAGCCGAAAGTAACACTCGAAGAAGGCATCAAAAAAGTTGTTGCCGATTATTTATCATTGATAAACAATAACAAAAGTTGAGATGACCGGAATTGAGGAAATGAAAATAAAGGGTGTTTCTGTTGTGCTTGGAAGCTATAACAGAAAGACTTTTCTAATCAATGCCATCGAAAGCATTCGGAATGAACTGAATAATGCGGATTTTCCTCACGAAATAATAGTGGTTGACGGCGGTTCGGATGACGGCTCTGCTGAGTGGCTCCAAAAGCAAAAAGATATAATTACTATAATTCAGCATAACCGGGGTAAGTATAAAGGGAGGAAAATCGAGAGGCGTTCATGGGGTTATTTTATGAATTTAGGTTTCAGAGCAGCCCGGGGGAAGTATATTTGTATGTTAAGCGATGATTGCCTTGTAATTCCCGGAGCGATAAAAAACGGATATGAGAATTTTGAAGGCAACCTGAAAAAAGGCATAAATGCAGGAGCAATGGCTTTCTTCTGGAGAAACTGGCCCGAACAAACAAAATATGCCGTGTTTAAATTTTACGGTATTATTACTATTAATCATGGAATGTTTCTGAGAGATGCTTTAGATAAAGTCGGATATATTGACGAAGAAAATTACATGTTTTATTCTGCCGATGTGGATTTATCATTTAAGCTCCATAAATTGGGATACGAACTTCTAATATCAGAAAATTCTTTTATAGAACATTATATGCACGCCAATAATACCAGCAGAAATGACAATCTTACGAGCTATGATAATGACAATAATAATTTTATTTCAAAATGGAAGCAATTATTGCCAAAGATAGATTATTCTCCTGAAAACAGAGCAGTACTTGTCGAAAAGGAATATGAAGATACGACTGATACCGTTCTGATTTTTAAAAGGCTCTCAAAGTATGTCAGGTTTAAATATAAAATCAGGTCACTTATTTCCGGTAAGAAGAATGTTTGAATCGGTTAAGAAAATTTTTCAGAGTAAGGAACCCATAAATAAAAACAGGGATTTGTCCCTCGCGGCAATAAATTTGTTGAACACAATTAATGAATGTAATACGATTAAATCGAAAAAAGAGGTCGAGGCTGCTATTCAGTTGACTGAATTTCTAGGTATCGTTCCACATACAGACAGACAGAAGCATTGGGATACGTTAAAATCTGTTTTTTATATTTTGAAAGATTATAAGCCGGAGAATCCTGTGCTTGATGCAGGCGGAGGGCCTGACAGCGTTGTTTTAAGCACATTGCATAAATTTGGTTTTAAAAAATTATATGCCTGCGATATGGTTGACCTGAATCAAACCACAAAGAGCATTGAACCGGAGATAAATTTCAGTGTACAAAATATTGAAAACACAAATTATTCAAATGAATTTTTTCAGGCTGTAACCTGTCTTTCAGTGATTGAACATGGCGTTTATATTGAGAAATTTTTTAAAGAGATGAAAAGGATTCTCAAAACAAATGGACTGCTGCTGATAACAACTGATTATTGGAGCGAATATATTGATTGCCAGGGGATTTATTTTTATGGCGCTGACCAACCTGAAATGAAAATTTTTCAGAAAAGGGAAATTGAAGAAGTTTGTAGGATAGCTGAAATCCAAGGTTTTGAATTATGCAGTCCGTTAAGAGCGGAATCTTATGAAAAAGCTATTCGATGGGATGCAGTTGACAGGGAGTTTACTTTCATTTTTCTTGCATTTAAAAAATTGTGAATCATGGCAGAATCTGAAAAGAAAATAGTTGGGATTTTTCCGAATCCTTATGCAAAAGATGAGTGGAATACAGTAATGCATCCGGTGTTGTCTTATTGGGCAAATTCATTGGTACAGGCTGGATGGCAGATTGTTGGATTGGAAACGGATGACCTTACGGAAATTGAGTTATTAAAACAAAAGAAATTAGATGCAATTATTATTCATTGGACGGAAACGTTGACAGTAATATTTATGAATAGATTTTTGTTGGGACGGATTCTGACATCCAGATTATCAAGACTTGTTCCGAATTTTGTAAAAAACAGAGTTTCAATTATGCTGATTCCAAAAGTGGTGAAAGAAATTGATGATTGGGCAAAGGCTGTTTCGGTTTTAAATATAAAAATATTTTTTCAAATTCACGAGCTTGTATCTCATGGCTTTGTGAAGCCAGGACTGGCAGAGTGCGACAAATACTTAAAGAAAAAAATATTCGATATTTGTTCGGGTTTTATTTCTTTGGAAGAGTCCTCTGTGAAATATATTTTTAACTATTACAAGACGAAAAAACCATATGTGGTGGCATACCTGGGGGATTATGCCGATTTTCATGGTGAAAAAATTGGAAAAAAAGAGGCAAGGGAGAATCTCGGTTTAAAGGATTGTAATAATATTATATCATATATTGGTACAGTTAGGAAAAACAGAAATCCCTCTGAAACAGTTGATAGTTTTCTTAAAATAGCTGATAGAAATGATGTACTGATAGTTGCAGGGTTAGGTACGGGAAAATATGTAAAAAATAAAAGGGAAAATATTATTATATATGACGGATTGATTCCTAATAAGCAGTTTAGAGATATATTTTGTGCTTCAGATTTTATTATTAATGACGGCCGTAAATATATGACATCAGCTATAGTCAGAACTGCGATGAGTTATGGGGTTCCGGTCATTGTCAGGCATTATGGAGCATCAATTGATATGGCAAAAGATGCCTCGATAATAATCGAAGAGAATGATGACGGATTAACTAAAGCCATACAACAGGCAATAACAATTAACAGCGAAGAATATGATAAAATGAGGCGGGAAGCTGAATCGAGAAATGCTGAGCGTATATGGGGACAGTATGGCAAAGCTTTTAATGAACTATATATATCTTAGACTTGAATTATGTTTGGAAAGCTGGATAAGAATCCCTTAGCATTATGGATTTATAGAAATACTGCAGAAAAAAGTACTGTGGGAAGAACAAATGATTCAACTCGTGTGGAATGGGTGAGAAATCAATTAAAAATAATTCCTGAAGGAAGTACAATACTTGACGCCGGAGCAGGAGAGCTAAGATATAAAGAATTATGTTCACATTTAAATTATATTTCGCAGGATTTTGCGCAGTATGACGGAAAGGGGGATGGTTCGGGTTTACAGATGGGTAAGTGGGATCAGTCAAGGATAGATATAATCAGTGATATAACAAAGATACCAATGACAGATGGATCATTCGATGCTATAATGTGTATCGAGGTACTTGAACATGTTCCTGACCCAATTTTAGTATTGAAAGAATTTTCAAGACTTCTGAAAAATGGAGGTAAATTAATACTGACAGCTCCATTTAACAGTTTAACGCATTTTGCCCCATATCACTTTTCAACGGGATTCAACGTTTATTTTTATGAAACTCATCTTCCAGAGCATGGATTTCACATTATTGAAATTGTTCCTAATGGAAATTATTTTGAATATATTGCAC
>DAHXMP010000073.1 GCA_027371665.1 Bacteroidota bacterium
AATTTCCGATTATTTTCTTACAAAAAAAATTTTCTTTATTTTGTCATTGAATTTTAAAATCAGAAAAAAGAAATTAAATTTATTATGCCGACACTCAATCTCGGATTCCTGGTCTCACACGGAGGAAGCAACATGCAGGCGATAATTGATGCCTGCAAGAAAGGCTGGCTCGACGCAAAACCATGCGTAGTGATTTCAAACAATTCCGAATCCCAGGCTCTGCAAAGGGCAAAAAATGAAGGAATACCATATTATCATATCAGCAAGGCGACAAATCCGGATAACGTTGACGATGCAATTCTCGATGCTTTAATTAATCACAATGTTGAAATAGTCGTGCTTGCAGGTTATATGAAAAAGCTCGGCGATAACATAATTAAAAAATATCACGGCAAAATATTAAATATTCATCCGGCACTTCTTCCAAAGTACGGCGGAAAAGGGATGTACGGTTATCATGTACATGAAGCCGTTCTCGCAGCAGGAGATAAAGCCAGTGGCCCAACGGTTCACATAGTTGATTCCGATTACGACCATGGGAGGATACTTGCACAAAGGAAAGTCCCTGTATATCCGGACGATACAGTCGAAACTTTATCCGCCCGTGTACTCGAGCAAGAGCATATTATTTATGCAGAGACATTGCAGAAAATAGCATGCGGAGAAATTGTTCTCTGATATTTTCGTCATTCATTTCAAAACTATCATGGCTAATTAATAATTATTGAAATGAAGTTAATATTTTTGTTAAATATTATTTTAATATTTTCTTTCTCACAAATATTTGCCCAGAAGGGTATCTGGGAAAGCTATACAACTTCTAATTCAGGATTACCATTCGATAACATCAATAGTATTACTGTGGATAAGCAGGGCAATATTTGGTGCGGAACTAATTTTAACGGCAACTACCCTCATCTCGCTAAGTATGACGGAGAAAATTGGAACGGAGACATAAACTCCAGTTGGGTAAACAGCATTGCATTAGCTCCTAACGGAAACATTTGGATAACTACAAATAAAAGTTCGCTTCTTGAATGGAAAAGTACTTTCTGGAAAATCTATAATTCTGACCTTTTTAATTTTTTATGGGCTGAACCTCTGCATATAGATAGCACTGGAATTATCTGGTTTGCAGCCGATACGACGATTCTTAGATTTGACGGGAAAAACTGGTCAGCTTTTTACCCAGCAAATACCGGGATGCCATTCCAAAAAATAACATCAATTTCAAGTACTGGTAAAAATATATGGTTTGCCACGCAAAATAACGGTTTAATTAACTTCGACGGTACTAACTGGAAAAATCTTAATGACACATCATTCATTTCTTCGCTAAATATTGACGCATTAACATCATTAGGCGATACACTATTTATTGTATTTCATGACGGCACAATAGAATTTTTTATTGATAGTACAAATTACAATTCACATTTCGTCAAATTTTCATCAGGTTATACTTCACAAATAACTTCGGACAGATATGGCAATTTATGGATAGCAACAAATGACGGCATTTATGCCTTCAGCCTCACTTCGGAAAGAGAAATTCTACATTATGACAAAACTAACTCTCCCTTGCCTACCGACCAAATTACTTGTATAGCTGCAGATAGTTCTGGAAACATTTGGTTCGGAACAATCGGGAACGGATTATTTAAATACACTCCTTTTTATGTGTCAGTCGAATCTGCAAAGCAATTATCATCAGGTTCAATATTATCGCCAAATCCCTGTTCTGGAGAGCTGTCAATCCAATTAAACCTAACTCAAAATAATTATGTTATTATTTCAATAGCTGATATTATGGGAAGGGATTTAAAAATTTTAAGCAATTCTTATCTTGACAAAGGCAGTCATTCCTTATTTTTTAATATTGCTAACTTACCTGATGGAATATATATTTTGAGGTTTACTTCAGATAATTTTTCACTTTCAAAAAAAATGATTTTGTTGAAATAAGAATTCACAATAATCCCAAATAATTTTTTTCCCCGCGTTTTTCTTTTTAGTTTTAATATTCACTATTTAATCTGAAATAGTTCCTTTCTGGCCATTCTCAATAATATTATCTGAATTGCTATCCGTTTGTTCTTTATTTGAATCATTATAATTTTGCTCAGGTTGCACTGACGATTGAATTATTCCGTGTTTTCTTTGTATTCCTTCTAATTCAAGATGTTTCCTCAATTCTGACCGGCTCATCCTGTTAAAATCCAGTTCTGAACTTGTAAGAGACATAATCCTATTCATTGTAAATTCTTCTGTGGTCCTTCCCTCCCGTTCGTCATCCTCAATTGCCAGTTTTATTTTTCTTCTCAGAACAAAGAAACAAACTATGATTAATGGTATAACTATCAAGCCCGATTCTTTCCCGAATTCAGGCATCGAGAATAAAATAAAATCATAAAGGCCATGAATAAAAACTGCTACCAACAGACCTTTTATGATTAGTGAATTTTCATCTTCAGCGTTTTCTGTAAATTTAGCTTTACCTATATAATATCCCATAATACCTGCAGTAACAGCGTGAAGTGGCACCGCGGTAAATGCCCTTAACAGAGCAACACTCCACCCGCCGTCCAATACATAAAGAACATTTTCAAAACATGCAAAACCCATACTTGCCATTATGGCATATACAATTCCATCCATCACTTCATCGAAGTGAATATCATTATATACAAACTTTTTTACAATGAAAAGTTTCAGTGATTCCTCAATAAAACCGGCTACAATGAAAGCTTTGATGAAATAATAAAGTATTGGGAGCGAAGCAGTACTTTTGGCAACGGCATCAAATATTAACTCAATTATTATAGCTGGAATAATACTTGCAAATCCGATAAAGAAAATTTTTGTTATTAATCCCTTAGGTTCAGGTTTTTCCTTATCCTGCCTATAATAATACCATACCAAAAAGATTGCAGGAGCAATTGCCATGATAAAAGAAATAAATATCATGTTTAACCTCAAGCAAGGTATATTTGCTATTTAATAACAACAAACTTCTTGCCGGCAAATGTTCTGCCGGATTGAAGCCTCAGATAATATACTCCTGATGGCAAATCATTTGTATTAATTCGAACAAGATTACCATCGGTATCGGCTATACCATTGAAAACTGTTCTTATTTTGTTTCCGAGTGAATTGTACAAATTCATTTCAACAAAGTAATTGCCCGAGAGCTTAAAGCTGACAAATGTCTCAATTGTACAAGGATTAGGTCTTATTTCATTTATTATTGAATTAGCTGTCGAGATTCCATCATCTACTCCGGCAGGTATCCTTCCGTAGCCTATTAACTGAACACCAATTTGGTCTGGTGAGCCGTCTGTATTAATATAGAACATTGCTGTCCTTAATCCTACTTTATCGGGAGTAAATCTAATTCTGAATTTCTTTGAAGTTGCAGGAGAAATAAAAGATGGTGGAATTCCGAAAAGCTGATATTCCGATGAATCCACCCCTGAAGCATAAATAAAAATAGCTGAAAAAACATTAATATCAACATTCCCGTTATTTTGAATCATAATATTACTCAAAATCGAGGAACCTATATCGAGCGTATCAAAATTTAGAGTGTCTCCGGACATTAATGCCAAATCCCGGTTTACAAATTGAGGCATATAACTGAAATCGAGATAACCAACAGTCTTACCTATTTCCCATAGTCTTGCACGGTTTTCTCCGAGAATGATATGAGAACCGGTTTCCATTAGAGCTTCCTTCTCAGTAAGCACGGGGTACCAGGTTTTTCCCATATCAGAAGTTCCCAGAACTTCACCCATAGAACATAGGGCATATATCATGGATGAACTGTCAGGATAAAACAGATGAACCGGATAATGACCGTTTTGACTCATATTGAAAACATTTGCTGTCCAGGTTGCACCTTTATCAGTTGTCATCGCAATAATCCTGTCGGCATTAGATTGGGTTGATTCAGAGTAAACAGCCAAACCGTTATAATCATCTTTAAATACAACTGAACTGACGTTCAATGCTTTATTAATAGCACCTGCAAACCATGTTGTACCCCTATCCGTAGTTCTGAAAACTCTCCCCAGAGTCGTTCCGAACCAGCCTTTATCCCCATGCCAATAAGTAGAGCCGACAAGCCCGGTTTCCTGGGTAAGCGGAGCAGGGGCATTTTTTGCCGTCCATGTTTGACCATTATTAGTCGTGAAGCCAATTCCCCACTTATTATTTTTGGGGTCACCAAGAAAGATGCCGTTATTTGTATCGAAGAAATTTATACCATTAACAAATCCTGTTATCGAGGATACATCAACTCCATTCCATGCAGATGAACCTCCGTTTAGAGTGCTATAAATTTTTGCAGAACCGCTTTTGGGGCCTGAACCGAGAAAAACTCGGTTTTCATCAAAGGCAAATATTGAATATATCATATCTCCCTGGAATGAAGTAACCGATGTGCCTCCATTTGTTCTTTTCAAATAACCACTTCCATTACCAAAAAGACCTCCCGAACCGACTGCCCAGAAATTTGTCTGGGATGTTGCCATTGCATCAGACCAAAGAGGTGTCTGTTCATCACTAAAGAAATTGACTCGTGTGTACAAGTTATTACTACTAATGACAATCGGAACTCTTATAATCTGGTAATCTGTATAATTGTCGGCAGTAAATGTTACAAGTATGTCTGCTGTACCATTATACCATGGATTGTTAGGATTTAACTGTACCTGTAGAGCGGCATTAAAACTTTGCATACTTCCAAGGGTTCCTACTGATATTGCATCATTTTGAATTGTAAGGTAACTGCTCAACGGAGAGAAATTTAGTGTCAGCCGGCTTGCTGTTGAAAGAAAGTTGGTTATCTTAAGGTTTACCTGGGTAACTGTGCCATCATTAATTGCTGGTTTCCCGTCAATCGAATATGATTCGATTTCAACTCCGGGAACACTTTGGGAGCCCCCGTTATTATAAAGGAGAGCATTAGCGGCATTCAACCTTCCATAATAGTAACTCCTGAGATTCGGGTCAGAAGTTAAAACATTATCGGATGTACTCCTGATTTGATGAATTACCTGCTTTGGCGTCCACTCCGGATGAACTGAAAAAACAAGTGCAGCAACACCTGCAGTGATAGGCGAAGCCATCGATGTACCGTCCAGATTTCCATATGCATTGTTAGGTAGCGTAGCCATAATACCGCTTCCCGGCGAATAAACGTGAACCCTTCTTCCGATATTGGAGAATCCGGCAACTTTGTCGGCAGATGTCGTAGCACCGACACAAAGGACATGGTCATAAGCCGCAGGATACTGCCCTCCCTGGTCAATATTAAATCCATTCCCGTTTCCTGCCGCAACAACAACTACAGCACCTTTGCTATAAGCGTAATTAATTATATCCTGTTCAGCCGGACTGTAAACAGGGCCTCCCCAACTGCAATTAATAACTTTACATCCAATATCGGCGGCATATTTAATTCCATCAAATCCGGTTAAAATACTTTGACTTACATTAGCATTATCCGGTGAACATTTTACAGGTAAAAGCTTACACTTGAATCCTGGACTGGCAATACCTTTGCCATTATTTGTAACTGCAGAAGCACACCCTGCAACATGAGTTCCATGAAATAACTGAATATTAGCGGGGTCATTATCAGGCATTAAAACTCCCTGGTATAGATCAGTCAAAGAAATATTTCCAACAAAATCCCAACCGTGCCAGTCATCAATTTTGCCGTCACCGTCATCATCAATTCCATTAGTGCGTTTGCTATTCCCGTTTTTATCCAAACCGTCTTCACCCGGATTAATCCAGATGTTTGCATTTAAGTCTTCATGCATCCAATCCGTTCCCGTGTCAACAATACCAATAACGACATTTGGGTCACCCATTGAAATCGTCCATGCTGCCTGCATCCCGATTTTTGTTAGTGCCCATTGGCTGCTAAACTGGGGATCATTAGGTGTGAAAAAAGGATGCCTGATAAAAACCGGAACAGCATACTCAATTTCCGGATTATTAACCAACTCTGCACATACATCATAGGGGTCATCATTTCCATCATAAGTGATTTCATATATTCTGTTAACACCTGTCGGATCAGCCGACTGAATAGCATCATTCCCTTTATCGGCAAATGGTGCACTGATAATTTTTATTTTAATACCTGCAAAAGCGGTCTGTAGTCCGGGTAAATTAAAATTTTTGGAATCTTTACTAACTCCCGCATTATATTTAGTCTTTATGTAAAGTGTATTTGGTAAATAATTCTGAGAGCTTGTTCTTTCAATATTATAAATTTTATCAGGTTCATAGCTTCCATCAGAAAGTTGCTTCCCTTGTTTAATAATCTGATATGCAACATTTGGAGGAAGAACATTTTGCTGCACATTTAATAATTTTTGGTTCTGTGCCGTATTTAAAACGTCTGAATATAAATTATTTCCTACAAATAAAAATGTTAAAATCAATAACGCAATCAACTTCCTCTTCATTTTAGCTCCCGAATTCATATATTCATTAATTTCAATTTTAAAAACTTAATTTTATTAATTTACAAATTATAATTTTCATTCGAATATTTTAATAATTTTATTTTCAAATTTGAATTACAGAATATTTGTGTCTTAAGATAGAATTGTAATTACTGCCAGGAAATTTTCGATCAAATTTATGTCAATGTTTATTAAGAAAAGATATTAATAAAGCCGACAGCATGAGAATTAAACTAAAAACCGGCAGCCAATCTCCATATCTGACATATATTGATTTCCCTTTAAGCAGTGGTACCGATGCTGCAATACCAACTGCTTTATAATGTGGAGCTCTTAATATTGACTCACCTGCCGGAGAAATAAATCCGGACACTCCTGTATTGGCACATCTTGCAATATACCTCCGTGTTTCGATAGCCCTCATGCAGGCAATTTGATAATGCTGTTCGGGGCCATCTGTAAAATCATACCATGCATCGTTTGTAATAACAGTCAGAACATCTGCACCGAGGCACACAAAGTTTCTGACAAAATTCGGATAAATAGATTCTATACAAATTACGGAACCGAATTTTGCCGTTTTACCGTCATTTCTCAACACGAGCAGCGATTGCTTTGGGCCTTTTGCCCAGCTCGAAATACCGACGCCCCACTCGAACCATTTTCGGGCGAATAGCATGTATTCTTCGTATGGTATTCTTTCTGCAAACGGTGTCAGTTTCATTTTCCTGTAAATTTGATTATTTTTATTGTAAGGCTTAGGGTTCAGTATAACGGCGGCATTGTAAGCATCGTATATCAAATTGGAATCTCCGTAAAGCACTCTCGCAGTCTTCGGTGCTTTAGATTTATCCATGTAAAAATAAATATCAGTGAAACCGGTTAGAAGCGAGGTTTTGTTTGAGTCCACCCAATCCTGTATAAAAGAAAAATTATGGTCGCTGTTGAACTTGTAGCTTATAAAGGGTACTGCCGTCTCGCTCCAGATAAGTATATCAAGTCCTCCCGAGGCATTTCTCAACGAGTCCGAAATATGTTTATGTTCGTTGATTTGCCTGAATACATTGCTTTCCCATTTTCTCCAGGGGTCTATATTCGGCTGGACAATGCCTATTTTTATACTTTTATTTTTTTGAAGCTGTTTCTCATAATCAAATTGTGGTATCCTGATAAACCCATAAATATTAGGAAGGAGTATAAGCAAAACTAATATAAGCAAATAAGGCTTTGCATAAGGCTTTCGGAAAAGAATCCCGAATGCTTTTTCTTCACCTGCAGAATCATTATAAAGCAGGAGAAGTTTGTAAATAATGACATTAACCAAAACAATAAGAAAGCTCAAACCCCAGACTCCGCATATATCTGCCGCCTGAACCCAGTACCTGTCATAGATTTGAGTATAACCGAGTGTCAGCCAGGGGTATGACAAATCACCCAGGCTGTGCAGCCATTCAAAAGCTGTCCATATAAACGGGAAAAGCCATAAAGCAAAATTCAACCCGAACTTTTTTCTTAATTGAAAGAAAAAGATAAATGGGACATAAAAAAAGAATGGATGTACGAGCCACACGGCAAATCCCGAAATCATCAGGT
Source organism: Bacteroidota bacterium (assembly GCA_027371665.1). GTDB lineage: Bacteria > Bacteroidota > Ignavibacteria > Kapaibacteriales > UBA2268 > DAHXMP01. The sequence continues at coordinate 8,076 of DAHXMP010000073.1, forward strand.
ATGGGTCTGTCTCGCTCCGCCAACTGCTAATCCACCAGTTTGTCCCGCCGTGATATATAAAAAAAGTAATGTATAACAGCAAAAAAGGCTTTTTATAATCTTTAAGTTCGAGGGCATAAAGTATGGGGATCAATCCTACGAAAGCGAGCAGTGGCAAAGGGAGCGGTGGAAAAGCAAGAGCAAGCAATACTCCAGTAAGAATTCCGGTAAAATAAATTTTCTTTTTGCTTACTTTAGAATTATTATTCATATTAAATTATTATTCTCATTTTTTAAAAAATAATCGGCAAATTTAACTGAAGTAATCATCACAGAAAAATTAATAATAAAAACTATTCAGTCTTAATATTTTCAAACAGTGCTGTCCTTAATGCGTTCCACTTTTTTTCGGCCGAATATGATATAATTAAAATTCTTTTTTACAATAGTTCTCGTTTCAGATATATTTTTTATCACAATATCTGAAATTGTCTTATCTGATGTCAGGTAATACACAATAAACAATCCGGGATAATCATCGAGCTCTCTTAAAATATTAAAGTCGGTATCATTGCCTTTCAATCGGACAGGTAAAAAGCTTTTTCCCGGCAGCCAGCCGCTGAGCCAGCCGTCAGTGTACCAGTCAAGCTGTGGATTAAGACCGTCTAATTTATTGTTCCCATGATGTAGATAAATAAATTCATTTTTAGGGAATGCTTTCAGAAACTCTGATGTTTTAACAGCACCAAATGATTCTCCTGTCGGTATGGTTAAATTCAGAAAAATAATTTTTAATATGAGAAGGTATGGAATAATTATAACAGCTTTTGACAAGGCTTCATTCGACAGCTTATCAAGATATTTTTTCGGAATTAATATAGTTGCCATAAGCAATAACGCTGCAATTGATATAAAAATTATTACGGCCGTTGATGGCATTCCCCGTAAAATTATTTCCATTAAATCCACTCTTAATGCATAAATGTAGGTCCAAAGAAATAGAACTACCAAAATTGAAAATAACAACCATATTAATCTATTATTTTTAACTATTAAATCTATTTCACCAAGAAATTTCATAGCAAGTAAAAGTGCCGGAGGAAGCATATAAACTGATGACTGAGGTATTCCGGGATAAAAAGCCGTCAGTATGATAAATGTCAAAACAAACCAGGTAATCAAAACATTATGCAAATAATTTCCATGTTTATTTATTCGTGACATCAGGATTTTTCTTTTAAAAATGTAGAAAATAATGTAGAAGAAAGTAAATATACAAAACGGATTAGATAAAATCAATTGTCCGAAATAATAGAACATACCTGATAAATAAGTATTGTCGGTATCAGGCGAATTAAATTCCGAAGGTATAAAAGCAGATAAGAACGAATATCCCGATTTTGAAGCTAAATATAAATTACAAAGAATTACAATTGCCAGAGAAGATGCTAATGCTATTGCCATATATAAATTTTGTTTTCTTTTTTCTTTCTCAAAAATTATAAAAGTAAAAAATATTATCGGCAGCAGTATTACAAATTGTTTTGTCAGCAAAGCAGCAGTAAATGAAATTCCAAAACCGAGAGAATGTAGTATGAGTTTTTTATTTTCGACGGATTCCATAACTTTCAAGGTAAAAAATAAAGCTCCCAGTAAAAATGCCGCAGTCTGAATCTCTGACATGCCCAGCCTTGCATAAGTATTCCATGCCATGGAACCTGATAATAAAAACATTGCTATAATCGAACCGTTATAGGAGAGCAGCCTCCTTGAAATAAGATAAAAGAAAAATAATGCAAGTGCCGAGCATAATGCAGTGAAAAATCTAACGGCGAACAGAGTTTTGCCAAATACCTTCATTGAACCTGCAATTGTATAAACAGTCAAAGGGGCATAATCAACGGAATTTAATTTTTCGTTATTAATACCCTTTTGCTCCGCCAAGGAATGATTCTCCAAAACGGCTCTGGCTCTCATTGCATTTAATCCCTCATCCCAGGGTTGTATTTCACCCGAACCCAGTCTCAGGAAAACCGTCAATGCAAGAAATAAAAAAATTGCTATTGCTTTATGTTGGCTTGCTGTTAATTGCATTATTTAATTATAAGAATTCTCCATTATGTTTTTCTAAACGATATATCCGAATAAGGCATCAATTACAAGAATAGAAGCAGCTGATATTGTAAACGCCCTGACCGTGCTGTTACCAACTCCTTCGGCTCCTCCTACGGTTGCGAATCCTACATGGCATCCCACCAGTGCAGTTACACCCCCAAAAATAAACGATTTTGACAAACTAATCATAATTTCCTTCATCTGAAAATAATCCTGAATCGAGTTGAAAAATTCCGGAGACGTAAATTCGAATTTAATTGAAGTCAATATATAAGCACCCCCTAAAGCGACTGCATTAGAAAATACTGCCAGCACGGGCATCATAATAAATGCAGCAAGAACACGCGGCATAGCAAGAAACCTGTTCTTGTCAATCGCCATCATATCGAGTGCATCTATCTGCTCTGAAACTTTCATGGTCCCTAACTGTGCCGCCATTGCACCTCCAACTCTCCCTGCTATAACAAGAGCCGTCAGTACGGGAGTAAGCTCGGTAAACACTGCCGTTGCTATAGAAGCACCGAGATATCCCCGCGTAATATTAATCAGGTTAAACTTGGAAAAAAGCAGAGTAGCTTCGAGAGCAGCTATTGCCCCCGTAAAAGAGCCAATCAGGAGAACGAGAGGAAGGGAATCAGCTCCGATAACCCCCATTTGCTCTATCAGAAGTTTTCTGTCCTTAATTATTCGGGGTAAATATGCTATTATATTCCCGAATAAAATTACTATCTCTCCGAGTTCGGCAAGAAATCCAAGTACTCCTCTGCCGAATTTTGCCAAAAGGTTTAACATTTAATTTACCTGCAAAAATTTAAAGCAGCTTATTTTTTTGCAAATCTAAAGATAATTTGTAAATTAATTTAATGGAGTGATTGAATAAGATATAATTTTTCCAAAAATGAAGGGACACTCATGAAAAAGAATTTAACCATAGTTGCTTTTATGCTGGTACTTTTTATTGGTACTGGAATCATTTCGGCTCAAGTTGCCAAGGATTTTGATACTGTGCTTGGTACATGGCTGACTACTAAGGGCGAATCCAAAATTCAGATTTATAAAAACAACAATAAATATTTCGGTAAAATTATTTGGCTTAAAAATCCGAATGACGAGCACGGTAAACCGAAAGTTGACAAGGAAAATCCCGATGAAAGCCTCCGCTCCAGGAAACTCCTCGGACTTGAAATTATGAAGGATTTTGTTTATGACGGAAATTATACCTGGGTGGACGGAGATATTTATGACCCTAAATCAGGCAACACATACAGTTGTAAAATGAACTTAAGCAAAGATTATCAAACACTCGAAGTACGCGGTTATATCGGAATTTCATTATTCGGCAGGACTGAAACCTGGAAGAGGGTGGATGAGTAATCAATTAACATACTTCATGTTGAATAAATTATTTTCCCCTCTCGCAAAATTTTAGCCAGATAACCGCTCCTGTCATTTTTCTTATTCAGTATTATCGGCTCGATTCTATTATCTATTTTATCGGCTAATTCAAACAACTTCACCCATACATCGAGATAATTGCCCTTGATTCCATCAACAACGAATGCAACATCAATATCGCTGTCAATGGTATTATCACTCCTCGAGTACGAACCATAAAAAACTACTTTCACAAATTCAATTATATTTTTAGCTCTTCCTTCTAATTGAATTATGCTTTCAATAATTTTTTCATCCATACTAACATAAATAAGAAATAACATAAAAAGAAATGTAATGAATCATTTTTAAAAATATAATGACACGATATTATTCAATCATTTCTTATCCACACCAAATGTGCCGGGCAGTCCCGGCAATCCGAGGAGCCGAAGCCGGGAACAGGAATAAACGTACCCTTCTTTCTTAGCAACTTCTGATTATGATAACATTCTTTTCGTTGTCTTGATTCATAAATCTTCACCTCGAAAATTTCCACATCGGGCGAGGCAAGAAGGTAATCAATATGCCAGCGGTTCTTTTTGTTCGTTTTCGATTTATGCCTTTCCACTCTCTGCAAGAGGTTTTTCATTGCACTTCCTGTATAAACATAGCTTCCTTCAGGAAAAATAAAACTTCCCAAAGCTCCTATCCTCAATTTGATTTGCTTGTTTATTCTTATATAAAGCTGGTATGAACCTGAATTCATAGATTTTATCCTTCAGGTTTAAATTTTATCAATTTTAGTAAAAATTCAAACATAGAAGAGGGAATTATTTTTCCTAAATATGATGCAAAAGCCATAGGCAAGGGAAATGCAATTATTCTTTTTCCTTTTTCAATTCCACGAATAATAATCTTTGCTGCATTGTCTGCATCCATAAGAAAAGGCATATGAAATTTATGACGTACAGTCATGTCTGTACTAATAAATCCGGGTTTCACAGTTATAATTTTTATTCCGTAACGTTTTAATTCCAGCCTTGCCGATTCGAGCAAATGAGACACTGCCGCTTTGCTTGAATTATAAGCCGCATTTCCTGGTAATCCACGAGCTTCTGCAAGTGAGCTGATTCCGGCAATCGTACCGTAACCCTGTTTTTTCATAACCGGAACAATTGCCGCCAGCCCGTGAATTACACCGAACAAATTAGTTTCATAAATTTTTTTGAAATCTTCGAGCTTTATACCGTCAATAAATCCGCTACCCCCGATACCCGCATTTAATACGGCAACATCAATAGAACCCATTTCCCAAACTATAAAATCCGTTGCTCTCTGCATATCCTCGGGTTTCGTAACATCGCATTTCATCACATAACCCGAGCCCCCCGCTTCGATAACTAATTTTAAAATTTCATTCAGCTTTCCCTTATTTCTTGCTAATAACAGGATGGCCGCTCTTTTACGGGCATATTCAATAGCTAATGCTTTGCCGATTCCTCTCGATGCCCCTGTAATAATTACGTTCAGATTCTTCTCTTTCATTATTTCCTTTTTACTCTAATGCCTCTTTTAACACGAGAGCATTATGAACGATTAAATCTAAATAATACTCTCTTCCTGCCGTACCTCCTATCGGGTCAAGCTGGTAAAGCTTTAATACGAGCGACTGTGCAATAACTTTCGCCGGGATTTTAGGAAACTGAGGCTCGGTAAATAATGCCTTCGTTCCGGATTTCTTAATTTTCTCCATGAGGTTTTCTGCATATCTCGCCGGAGGTTCTATTCCCGGGTCAATCTCGACTGAGCCGCCGTAAATTAATCCATATCTTCTTGCAAAATACCTGAAGGAAGGATGAAAGAGGAACAAGTATTTGCCTTTAATGTTTGCCGTCATAGTTCTAACCTGCCTGTCGAGCATATCGAGCCTCTCTTCAAAAATCTTTGCGTTATTCCTGTATTTTTGTGCATTAGTCGAATCGAGCCGGCATAATGTTTCCGTAAGATTTGGCACCAAAGCTTTTACTGCGAGAGGGTCTGTCCAGAAATGCGGGTCAGTTACATTTGCATTATTTCCAGTCATACCTAATCCAAAGCCCTTAGGTTCATCAAAAGTCAGTATAAACTCCTTTGGTAAAAGTTTTATAAGCTCTATATTCGTTTTTGAGTGAAGCCTGGCAGCCCATCCATCAAGATTGTCAGAAACATAAAACAAAGCTTTTGCAGATTCGGAATTCACGATATCCGAAGGGTTCGGGGCAAATGTATGGGGGGAAGCCCCGGGCGGTAGAAGCACACCCACATCAGCAGGATTCCCTGTAATTTCCTGCAATATCATCTTGACAGGAAAGTCGGAAGCAATAAATATCGGCTTTCCTGTTTCTTTCCTCATGCAGGAAACAAAAATAATTGAAATGAAAATAATTAATAATTTTCTTAAATGATTCATCTGATTGTTTTCCCGAAATTCAATTGTACTCATTTACGTAAAATATGATGAAAAATTTTTATTTCAATCAAAACCTTAAGGTTCATTAACAATAAAATTCTCAAATTGGTAAAATTTTTGCTTTTATCACAGAGACTATATGTTTTGGTGAATATTCAGCAATTAAAAATTAAATAATTGTGAAAATTTAATTAAATTATAAATTATTTTTTAAACTTTATGCTGTTTAATATTTAGGGGATTGAAAACTGAACCATAAAATGAAAAGGCAAATTGGTAAAATATATATTTTAAGCTTTGTATTGTGTTTCGTTTCTTATACTGCTAATGCACAGGTTAACCTTGCCAGCCCATCAAACTGGCTATTTCCAGACGGAAATTCCGAAGGGACACATGCTCAAAAAACCATATCGGGAGTTCAGCCTTTACAGGAACTTTCATTAAAGTGGTCGTCTCCTGCGATTGCCGGCGATGTTCAGCCATTAATCGGCAATATCATCAATAATTCCAAAATTAATTCCCTGTATCCCTACGCACCAAACGAAATCGTTGCTATAATGGGCGATAAAATTGTTATGCTCGATGCTGTAGGAAGAACTTTAGAAACCCCATTTCCAATAACCGTTTCAGGCATAAAATCCGTATCCTGCCTGTTCGATACAACAGACCCTTATATAAATTCATTTCCTGGGAACAGTGTTGTACTAGGTTTGGAAACAATGGAAACGGAAAATCTTACCGATACACTTGCATTAACTTACTTAGCCGGCTTTGATAATGTATTGAGAATTTTCAGAATGATAAACAGGTACGCTATTGACCTTCGCCCATTTAATCCAAATTATTTTGCCGGTATTAAACCTGTATTCGGAAAAAAAACAAATTCGGATGTTTCGGTTTATTCTATCGTTAACATGAGCAATCCATCCACAACCTTTACTTACCCCCCTTTTTTCAGGGGTATGGCTCAGTTTAACACTTCTAATTTAATTTTATCATACCCATTCCCCGATATTGGAGATTTGCAGAATTATCGCATCATGCTTGGGCCGGAAGTCAATAAATCACAACCGTCTATATCTTCTTTTGGCGGAGGATTGTCTATGTTATTACCTGTTTATCCATCAATAAATATACATACGAGAATCGGTAATTCAGTGATGTCAGATTCTACCGATGCGGATAAGCCATATCTTATTGGTATAGATTTAGGAGACACGGTTTTAAGACAAGGGCTTGGAGTAATCTCTCTATCGCAGTATATTCCGGCTTCAAGTTTAAGGCCGTTTATCAAGCCGTATTATGTGAATATTAAAGACCAGGGCTTGTCGGACAGCGTTTTCATTTTACTTGCAGAGCAATACAACGGAATTGACAATTCCCACGGTCAATCGAGGCTTCATTTGTTAAATAAGCAGGGAACATTTTTAACGTTGCCTCCCGAAATGAATCCTGTGAATAATCCCTGTTTTGAGGGGGATACGAATCATTATTGGTCGGTAGCCGTTGGAAATGTTGACGGAATATCAAGCAATTCATGGCTCCCTTATTATCCGAATAATACAGGGAATGAACTGGTAGTTACTCAAAGTACAAGAGATTTTGCATATGCACGGAATAAACTATTTATACTTCGTTATAACAGCGGGGCACTTGTACCAAAACCATCTCCTCCGGGAACATATTTAAATCAATTCGACACGATTTGTTCCCAGAGAATAAACGGCTGGGTCGCCGCAGTAAATGACCTCGACGGGGCTCCCGACCAAAAAGATGAAATCATCCTCGTTGACGGCTCGACTTTCAGGATTCTAAGGCTAAGAGATTATGCCGATTTGCAGTTCCGCGCAGGCTATCCTTTTGATACCGTATATTCACACACTTTCACTGACCAGACGATTTCTAATGTGGCGGTAGCAGACCTCGACGGCGACGGCTTAAACGACATAATCGTTACGACATTCGACAGCACTTATGTTTTCGGGACATTGATACCGAATGTTATAGATGTTATCGAACCTGATTCAACTAATACATATTGTGTTGGAGACACAGTAACTATCAAATGGACAAATATCATTAAAGACCAAAGCGGCATTAAGATTTTATATATTCCGGTTTCAGGTCATTCCGTCGGAGACACAATTGTAATTGCAAATTCATATCCAAACAATGCAGATACAGTTACTTATGATTATATAGCAGACAGCCTGACATTAGGCTCGAGCGGCTATTTCATCGTCGAAAACGAAAATCAGCCTCATGTCAAAGACAGCACAGCGATTTTAATTTTTAACAAACCGGCTCTGGACAGCATTCAATTAAATAAAACGACATTTTATCCTGGTGAAAATCTAATTGTTACCGGAGTAGCAAGATGTGTTGATTCTGTCGCAATCGAGTACAGGTATCTTACTGATTCTACATGGACCAGGCTAAGTGAAATTCCCGTTCAAAATAACAAAAATTTCAGTATAAATGTAGAAATTCCGTGTGTTACCTTTTTTAATTGCGATTCTTCAGACACTGACAGCTTAATTGAAATTCAGGTTTTGAGTATAAAAGGAATCTATAAAGATACATCAGATACAGCTAATATAAGGGTATTGCCGCTCCCATTCCCAGTTGTAATTGATACTTGTCCTTCTGTTTGCAAAACAAGGTACTTTTCATGGAATACAGCAGGTTTTCCTTTCACCTGCGACAGCGTTTCGATTTATGTTTCTTATAATTGCTCGGGCAGCTTCAGCATACTTGCTACTGTTCCTGTCAGCGACGGTAAATTCGAGTGGGATTTACCTATTAATCTGCCCGATTGCGTTACACTCAGATTCTGCTGTCAAAATTCATGTATAAGGGCAGACACAACTTTGATGACTAACAAAGTCCAATACATAAATCTTGTCGCCCCGAATCCATTCAATCCGGCAATGGAAACGGCAAATATCGTTTATAAAGTTCCGACTGAAACGAACGTAACCATAAAGATTCTTGACCAGGCAAACAGGCTGGTAGCCGAGCTCGCCAACAGTAAGTCATGCCGGCCGGGTATATCATATTGTGAAAGGTGGAACGGTACGATTTGGAATGGGAGCTATGCGGCAAACGGTATGTATTATATTTTACTCGAAATGTCCAGTGGAATAAAGGAAGTCTATCCAATATTTGTAAGAAAATAATCGTTTTATTATTTTTAGAAAATAAAAGTTTTGAATTTATATATGTTTTCTAAATGTCATTCCTGCAGAAGTAGGAATCCATGCGGATTCCCCTCTATAAGAGGGGATTAAGGGGTGTGTATTATTATAATATTCAAAAAATTTTAAATTTGATTATTGTATATTTATTGAAAATTAAAAATTCAAATATTGAAAACTTTTTTGTTTCTTTTGTTTTGAATGGAAGAATAAATTTACCCTTTAAAAAAGAGAGATTAATGGAGATTTAAAGCCTCCAAATATTTTTCAACTGAAAATAATGTTAAACTTATAAAGAAAAGAAAATGAGAATACTCGTAATCGAAGATGAAAGAAAAGTCGCAAACTTCATCAAGCAGGGGCTTGAAGAGGAAAGATATATTGTCGAAGTTGTTTTTGATGGCGTATCCGGTTTGGAAATGGCAATGAACAACCAGTTCGATGCTGTTTTACTCGATGTTATGCTGCCAGGCAAGGATGGTTTTTCAGTGTTAAAGGACCTTCGCAATGGTGGAGTCACAGTACCGGTTTTAATGCTGACAGCCAAAGGAACGACCGAAGACAGGGTACAGGGACTCGACCTCGGAGCAGACGATTACCTACCAAAGCCTTTTAACTTCGACGAGCTGGCTGCACGGCTTCGTTCTATCCTCAGACGCTCAAGCCCGGAAAAAACCACAAAGCTGAAATGCGGTGACCTGACTCTCGATACAGTCTCCCACCTCGCTTACAGGTTCAGCCAGGAAATCGAATTAACGACAAAAGAATATGCACTCCTTGAATATCTCGTCAGGAACAAGAACAGGATACTGAGCCGAAGCACTATTACCCAGCATGTCTGGAAACACAGCTTCGACCCCGAATCCAACATTATTGATGTTTATATCAAAAGGCTGCGCTCCAAGATTGAAAATGAAGACGGTTCGAAGCCTCTGATTCAGAGCATTCGCGGTGTCGGTTATCGCATGAGGGATTTGCCCCACGAAAAAGCTTATATAGAGTAAAAATGAAAT